>CALEZX010000036.1 GCA_937928185.1 uncultured Caryophanales bacterium | reverse complement strand
TATAACTTTCGATTATAATCTTCCTCTAGTTAACGATAAATTTCTCCTATGATGTAGAGAACTTTTTCGTCTCCCCCGACTTGGCTTGTGATAGTACTGATTTTCGTTACCTACTAATCAGCAATGAGGATTGGTATTTGTAATACCGTTTACCTCCAGAGCAATGAGCTGGGAGTGGCACTCATCGGTGAATCACAAGTCAATCGTCTGTTCAACCCCATTAAATAATGGACTTGTAACACTCGTTTTAGCGAGAATTACAAGCCACTTACTTTAAGTAAATGGTAGTTGATTACTAGTCATTGTTTGTATTTTTGATAAATATAAATCGAATATTGATTTATATCCTTTACTAAATATAAATAGATAAACGGCAGTTAAAGTTGTTAAATATATATTAGAATAGATAAAAAATAGTACTAAATTAATTAAACTAAATGTAAATTCAATAATAAATTTCTTGTGTATCTTTAATATAAAATTCGCATCAGCATTTAATATTTTATTAATTATAAATATTTGTACGTTTTTAATATTAAATAAAATACTAAACAATAACTCGCCTAAAATATAAAAAAATACTATATAATTTATAAATCTTTCGTTCCAATTACTTTGAAATATGAATATAAATCCAATTGTTGTCACTATATTTGAAATAACGCATGATCTTATAGACTGATCTGTTTCAAAACTCATAATGAAAATAATCCACGTACCAATTGATTTGACTTACATTTTTAAAATATCGTCGACATCTTCTATCAAAATTAGCATAAGATTTATCTATTAGTTTATGGATTTTAGAATTTTTAAATCCAAGAATATGTTCTTTCTTTGATCTCATTTGTTCTTTTTCGTTATCTACTCGACACATATATTTAAGTCGATCATTAATAATATCAAGACCTTTTGTCTTGTCAAATTTATCACGATTTAAATTACACATTGAATGTATAATATATGCTTCGTTTTTTACTGGAAAAAATACACCATAAATAATTCCTTTTTTATTATTTTTTTCGTCGCGGATATATTCGAAAATTTCTGTTGTTTCTTCGACATCGCGATCTGTTTCTTTTACTTCGATTTTACTCATTTCAATGACCTTCCTCTAAATTTTGAAATTGTCCAAAGATATCAACTAATGTTTCAGGAATGATTGATAATGTTTTTCCAGGATCTTGACTGCTTACAGTAATAGGACAAATTTTACCAAAATGTGTAAAGTGAACATTTTTAATTTCTGGTGGTGGAGAATTCATACCTGGTTTGACAAAACTGCATTTATGTATTAGAATACTTGAATACAAATTAACCAAATCATATAATGTTTTCCCACTTAATCCAGCAAATGAACCTATCTCCTTTTGGTTTTTTGGTTTTTTACTGTTTTTCTCAGAACTTTTCAAAAAATTCTTAGTTATTATATACTGATCAACTTTTATTTCAATTGGTTTATAACCTTTTGATGATTGATATGCAATGTTTGCAGCTTTTTTAAATAAAGGAGCTAAAAGCAATTCAATGAAACATAATCTTTTAGTATTTAAATCGATAAAATTAAATCTTTTACCTGTAAAAAACATGGACAAAGATAGTTTAACGATTTCTTTAATACTGCATATTTCGATATCATTATCTGAATAACACGACGAATATAAATATTTTGTATATTCATCAAAAAACAACATCTCAATATGATTTATTATACTATCAATATCTGAAAAAGTTTTATTAAAAATATTATTAAAATAAAGAATAAGATCTCTTTCTGGCATATTTTTTATACTTAATCTATTATATATATCATTTACTACATTACTTTGATCATTCTTTAAAAATAATTGTATAAAATTATTTAAAACAATATTATGTCCAATAAAAGTAACCATTTCTTCTTTAATATTTAATGTAATACTACTGAATAAACTGCTTAAATTTATACTATTCTCTTTAATTATGATCGGTTTATCAATAATATAAAACAACGGAACATAATAATGACCATTTAATATATAAAAATTATTATATATTAATCTAGGCATATAAATCTTAAAAAATAAATGTTCGACACCATCAATAAATACAAACACACTATACAAATCTAATTCATTATTTTGAAGACCACTATATACAACACATTCTTTTTTAACAATTTTTGAAACTGATAGAAAGTTATTGTTTTTATTAGATATATATTCAACAATTGTACTTAGAAAATATTCTATTAATTCGTGTTGATAAAATCTAAAGTCTTCAATAAGAATTTTTCCATTTTCGTAATCTGATACTTTATTTGAGTGAAATGATAATGTATTCAAAGTTAAATCTTTCTTATTCTTTTAGGAACTTTAAAATAGTTGATACTATTTTTTTTGTTCTTCCAGAATTTTTAAGATTTTCAGGTAAATCATAATCACCAGATTCAATAACCTGTTTTATAAGATTTTTCTTTTCATCATTATGATCTGATTTAACTGTAAATAATTCTTTAACAGTTTGATCACAACCGTGAGCTAATAAAGCTTCAATTTCCATTTGTCCCAATCTTGATCCACCGCCTGCTGCACGACCTCTTAATGGTTGTTGAGTTATATCTTTTACTGGTCCAAAATCTCTTGTATTTATAATATGTTCAGCTAGTTTATATAATTTATTTACATACATTGGCGCACAAAATATATTATTTCTAATAACATCAGATGTTATTACAAAATCATTTTTTATTTTTAAACGATCTTTAATAAATTGAATTGTTTCTTTTTTAATTAGAACTGGTTCATTTGGATCTATTATATTTTTGACTAATTTATTTAAATCTATTCTTGAAAAACACGGACCTTCAATAAAGAGATTAGTATCCATAATATTTTTAATAAATTTTTTTCGAAATTCACTATCTGTTAAATTATTAATTATTTCATTTTTAACACGATCATAATAATGTTCTTCTCCTAAGTGTTTTATTACATTTTCATTTAACCAAGATACTACTTCTTCAGTTTTATTATCGTCTTCTTTAATAGTCTTATCACAAAACATAACTGTTTTTGCTATTGCACCATCAATAATTTGTCCCATATTCATTCTTGAATATACTGAAAAAGGATTAAATGACAAATCAATTGGCGTGTTACTATTTAATGCAATAGGTCTTAATTCATCTGGTAAAACCAACGAACACACACCTTTACCAGCATATCTATTAGTAAATTTATCACCCAATGTACTTTTATCATCTCTGTTAATTTCGAATTCTAGTATATAAACACAGTCTTTGATTGTTATATTTTTGATTGCTAATCTATTATCTTCTTCACTTGTATAAACATAATACTTTTTTAATAATTGTTTAGAAAACGATTGACTAAAATGTTCATTAAAATCAGTATATGTATCAAATAAAAAATTATTATATACTTTATACATTTTCTCAAGAACATTTTGTAATCTTTTATCTATTAATTCAACATTCTTATTTAATTTATGAATTCTAAATCCGGATAATATTCCTTCTTTAATTTTTGTTTTAATTGTGTCTTTTTTAAATTTATCAATAGTTGCTTGATCTTTATCTAATTGTATACAATCTGATACGTTTAAAGATTTCAATAATTGAATTACTTTGTTCTTTAAATTTCTAGTATTATTAATAATATTATCATCATTTTTAGGAATAAACATTTGACATAAGATATTTTTATATATCTTTTGTCCTATTCCTGGAAAATAAATAAAATTACCATCAGAATTATAAATAGGATCTAAAATTGTAAAATCATAAATTGGAATAAAAATTTTTTCAGTACGGTTTACACGCGCACGATCTGCAAATGATTCTGAAAGAACCATTGAATCTTCGTGATTAAACCCGAAAAAAACATTATATGCTGAGAATACATTATATCCCCAAGATGGAATACCATTATTAAAACAATCGTATTCCCAAATAACATCACCTTTTTTAAATTTATCACCAGTGTTTAATGCGTTTCGCAAAGAACTTGAGTAAATTCCATGTGTTTTCTTTATTGGTGGTATTTCGTATGTCTGAATTTTGTTACCAAAATCACAAATAATAATATCATCATTTCTATAAAGTATTTTACCATCAGTTGGACTTAACAAAATCCCTAGATTTGAATAATTAGTAATTTGATTGAAATTATTATCAATAACATACGGTATTTCACAATTGATATGAGTTAAAGATTGTTGAATTTGTTTACTTGCCATTTGCAATCGAGTACTGTCTGTATTAGATTGAAACGGTGTACCACATAAATTTACTGAAGTTATCATGATACCTCTTTAAAAAAAATAAATTAGTTAAAAAATTATGCCAAACAAGGATCTCCGGAGTCGAAGTTTACACTCCGGAGATCCTTGTTAATTTTGGGTTAACTAATTTATTTCTATATAAAACAATTAAAAACTAAATTTTGTTAAGTTTAACTACTTGATGAAAACCATTCATAAGAATTAGTCCGGTACTAGACATAGTATAATTCAATTTTTCATATCCATTAAATGCTATATTCTCCAATTCATTACATTTTATATAACCTAAGCAAGTATTATTAAACAGTTCTTGAAATGTATAAGATCTTGAATGAATACAAGGATATGAAATACCATTTATATTACGATAAGTTATGTTACCATACATTGTAACAATTTGTTCATTACCGTAAAAATCATAATAATCATTTTTAGTTTTAATAACTATTTGAAAATTACTCATATTTGATATAAAAAAATCGTTACTATCAAATAAAATTTCAAATGTAATATTACTAAAAGTATAATTCATAAATTTAAGTTCAAATACTGCTGTATTTTCGCTATTAAAATTAACTATACTAATCAATCCAGTTGTGTTGAAATTAAAATAATTCTCAATCGGTTTTACTTGAAATACATAAGTATCATTAGATGGTACATTTCCAAAATATTCATTAAAATTTTCATATTTTATCCATGGAGAATCATTCCAAAGATAATAATTTTTATCATTTATTAAATTATTAATAACAGTATCTGATGTTGTTGAAACATATTTAAAATATAATTGATTTATTAATTCTGTTGGTATATTGTTCAAGATCTTGCCGGCAGAATCTAAAACAGTAATATTTAAATCAATTTTATAATTTGATAATGTTTCTAATTCAATATTATCACTATTATAATTAAAGGTAACTTCTTTAATACTACTTGTACTCATTTCAATAGTTTTTATACTCTCAGTAATAATATAACCTGAAACATTACTAAATTCTATTTTATAATATCCAATAGATGGGTTAATTATTTTATTATTATATGTACCATCACTATTATAATAATTAATCCAAACACTCCAATTAGACCAACTTATATTGTCGTCACTATATTTTATTCTATATTCTAATGTCGATTCATTTTTAATACTTTCAGGTAATACATTTATATTAATACTATTAATTTTACTAACAGACTGATTATCTTCTTTAATATAATTAATTGTTATAGTTTTTATTTCTTTATGTGAAATAACAATTTGTATAGGATCAATTATATTGTATCCAAGATGTGTAAGATTTTCAAAACTAATGCTGTAAATACCTTCTTCTATTTTATAAGTATTACTAAAATCTTCATTTGTACAATATCTTATATTACTATCATTGTCAACATAAAAATTAATAGGTCTTCCAATACTTATATTGGTATTAATTGTTAAGTAACCACATCTTTTATAATTATATGTTTGATATAAATGTTCACCTTCAAGTATAGTAATTGATTTATCTTCAGGTTCTATATAATTATCTATTTTATTAAAAGAAAGAAAATATTGTCCCGGATAAAATGGCTGTCTATCAAATACACTAAAAGCCATTTCAATTCCAGAAATATTAAAAGAACCTTGAGAAGGATTCATTTCAACTGTTAGAAAACCACAATCTTCAATTGGATAACTTCTATATTCATCTGGTAGTGTTGTTTTTATTTCATCTATTTTTACATATTCTATATCTCTATTAATTATAAAAGAATTAATAGATAGTTGAAAATTTCCAGGTGTTATGTATCCATTAATATCAATAAATTCTATATTAGCAATTTCACTTAAATTATCAAATCTATAGTATTTATTGAAATCATATATTGTTTCACTATCTTCTAATTTCCATTTACCACTACTAATTCCATTAAATTTAATAAAGTTGTTAAAACTATCAGTTCTATAAACTACGTCATAAGTACTAAATGAATCTATTGTTTGTATTGTTATTATTTCTGGTGTTATGAAATTTTCAATATCTTTGAAATAAACAGTAAAAGATGTATTTAAAGGAACTTCTATAACTTTATTTGATGTATAAAAATCAATATTATTAGTAGACCATCCACCACCTATTATTGCATCTTCCATAGTAAATAATTCATCACTATCATGATATGCGTATTTTAAATTAATTTTTAATAGACTTATATTATTTCTTTCATAAACTATATTATACACAAAATCACAATTATTAACTATGGTAATTTGATAAGCTTCAATGGGTGCGTAATCATCAACGTTTGTAAAATTAATTGTATATGTTCCAGAAGTTAATTCAACTTTTTCACCAGAATTATACAAAACAGTATTATTACCGTCAATATACCAAAGATTTTCATTACTTAAATTAGAATTAAATGTAATATATCCAACACTTTGGGTATCAACGATATAACTAGAAGATTCAATTGGTATATCTAAAACATATTTTCTATTAATGTAATAAGTATTTGGAATTGATTCATGTCTTAATTCTACATTTGAAATATAATCACTCAATACATTAATTTCAAAATCGACAGGTTTTATATATCCTGATACTTCTCTAAATATAATAGTATCTTTAAGCAATCCAGATAAATTGGCTATATATGAGCTATTATGCCATATATTCGGATCTTCAGAAGCCAATTTCCATCTACCGCCAACTTCTTCATTCTCTATATTTACAATTAATTGATACACTTCTTCATCTTCTTCATAATAACTTTCATAATAAATTGTGTTTTGTTGAGTTGGATGTGGATTATTTTCGTAATCATCTGGAACTTGGATATTAATTTGTTGAGGTGTCTGAAAATTATCAATATCTTTAAAAACGATAGTATCAGAACTAATATTAATTAATGATTTTTTGAATGAACTATCATACCATTCAGTATCATTAATCAATTTCCATCTACCATCAGACGTTCCACCAATATTCACCATTAACCAATAATTATCAGTATCTTCTATATAATTACCGGTAAATGATTTAACTGTGTTGCTATTTATAACAATACCATTTACATTAAAAGGTTTAATATAACCTGATACATCGGAAAATTCAATTGAATATAAACCGTATGGTATTCTTGTTAAAGTAAAACCAGAGTCATTCCAAACACTATCTGATGTTAGTTTCCATTGACCGCCTTCAATACCTGTAATTGAACAAGTAATTGAACCAAATAATTGTTGATATGTCATAACATAAACATATTCAGAACCTGTTTCAATTTGAACTGTTAATGGTGATGGAACAATATAACCACTAATACTTTCGGCTTCGATTATTATTGTTTGTGGTGAAGGAATATTTGTAATAGTATCTGAAACAATATAATCAGAAAAAGTCAATTCATTAGATTTTCTCCATCTCCATCTATGTGTATTTGATAATACACCATCAATATCAATTTGTACATTTACAGACGCTGTTTGTAATTCTCTAGTTATAAATGTTGTGAAATCACTCCATTCACTCCATCTTAAATCATGACCTTTATATCTTATTCTCCATTTATATTCAATTTCACCATCAATAAGTAATTCACCCGGAACTACAAATTCTAAGTCAGTTTCAATTCTAGTATCAACAATTTCACCAGAATTGAAAATTAATTCATTAGTTGTAGCATTATAAATTTCATATTGACTATTAACATGATTAATTTCATATCCAATAGATTCAAATTCACTCGATACAAGTGTTAGTAAATCTTCATTTATATCTATTTGACCGTTTATTGGTTGGATATTTACCGGTTTAACAATATACCAAGTTCCTGTTGTAAATGTAGTCTCAGTACTCCAATCACTCCAATCAATATTTTCACCTCTATATCTTACAGACCACTTATATTCGTATACTGTTGTACCATCACCACCTAATAAAAATCCTTTTGGTATTTGATGGGAAGTTGATGCTGTTACAGCACCTGAATTATATATAAGTGTATAAATATCATCTGTTTCTTTTTTCCATACTTTCCACTGACTGTATTTATGATTATCTGTATCATTATTTACAGAAAAAGCATCTGATGTTAAAGTTGGTTGTTCTTCAACATCAATACTTCCATTTGTTGGAGTTAAATTTGTAGGTTGAACAATATTTGACATTGAAGTTGTAAAAGAAGATCTTTCCGACCATAAACTCCAACCTAATTGTTGGCCTTTATATCTAACTTGCCATTCATAACTACCAATAGTTTCAAAAAAACTATTTGGTATTTCATAAGATATTAAATTATCTGATGAAGTACTGCTATGTACTATTTCATTATTTGAAGAAATTACTCTCCACTCAGAAAATTCATGAATATCTGTAATATTATTATTCAGATATGAAATGGGATTAAACTCACTTGCTTGTAATAATTGACCTGAAGATAATGATTTACTATCTATTGTTGGAAATATATTAGTTGGTCTTTCTATATATTCTCTATTTGTTAAACTATCTGATATAACTAAAGATTTACTATAATAAATATCAGAATTATCAAAATCAACTAATTCCCAACTTGTAGTATCATAAACTAAAATAAAAGGATTATCTATACAAGATATAAATAAATATTTATTATCTGGCGATAAGAAAATATCACTACTTAAATTCGGAGTTACAATTTCTATTTTATTTTTTTGAACATAATCATTATTTTCTTTTTCAAAATGATATGTGTATAAATATAAACTCGAAATAATAACTAGATAATTATTAACAAAAATAGTTCCGTAAATTGTTCCTTTTATATCATTAAATCCATTGTAAAAAGTAAGTTCCAAACCATTAAAAATATCATAAACACCTATTTTATCTTCACAACCAACAACAAGAAGATTTTCTGTTGGATTAAAATTTAAACTAAACACTTCAGAATTAATTGAAGTAATATCAACTACTTCAAAACTATTTTGAATATCATAAACCAATATATATGGATAAACATCAAAACCAACAACCAAATATGTATTTAATGGACTGAATTTAATTTTATTACAATAATTTGTAGGTACTATACTTAAATCTATTTTACTCCAATTAATTTTATCATAAACTTCTAAATATGGAGATGAATTATAACTAACTGCTAAATAATTATTATCGTTACTAAAAGAAACACTTCTAGCACCACTATTTAACGGAACAAAATTCAAATCATCAATATTTTCATAATTTATAATATCATATAATAATACACTTGGTTTATTATTTCTTACAATAGCTAATAAATTATTATTTATTGTGATTTGATTTATTGTTGTATCATTAGATATGTCTGTTAATTTATATATTCTTTGAAAATTTAAACAGTTATAAATATTAATTCCGTTTTTATGGGAAAGAGCTATTAAAGATAATCCAATATATTCAACATCAAGAATAGTATTTTGACCATACTCAATATTAACTGTTTTATTTTCGCATGAAAATACATTACCTACAATATTAAATTCAATATTATATGTACCTTCATCTAAATATGTTGGTAAACTTATATCTTTCCAGTCAAATTTTCCGATAATTCTGTATTGTGGTGTTCCTAATGATGTTACAATATCACTATTTGTAATATTTATTGTTAATAATCCGTAAGGTAAATATTCGAAAGTTTTAGTTGTTATTTTATTACTTTCAACATTTATCATTACATCATCAGGTTTTTTATAATTTAGAATATCTTGAAATTTAATTAAATAACTATCTGGAAATACTGTTATTTCTTCATTATCCGAATACCATATATATTCTTCTTCATTTATTGACTCAATATCTGGTATTACTATTCTCCATTTACCATCATCTTTATGACCATTTATTTTAATTCTTAAATTACCATGTTGTTCATATTTAATTGTCGATAATACTATATCTTCATTATTATCAATTTTAATTATTACATCGTTTTTAACAAACCAACCGGATATACTTCTCAAATAAATTTGATATTCATTAAAAGGAGCTTTTACAGTTGTGTTGTTTTTAAACCAATAATTACTAAAAACAACATTATCATTTTTAGTCGGAACTAGTTTCCACTCTGCATAATTAGATATTTCATTAGGAATAATATCAATATGAACTAAACCAGAATTATCATTTGCATCTCTATTTAAATCTGAATAATTATAATAAAGATATTGTTCATCTTCTAATACAATATCAATAACTTGATTTTTGATATATGTATTATAATCAACTAATAATTCACCTGTTTCATAATCATAAATATTAGTTATATTTTCGTCAATTTTAGATTCATTGATTATTAATTGGTAATTTCCTTGAAGAAGATTATTATTTTCGTACTTTGTTTGATTTTTTCCAGAAAATAAAGTTATATCATTATCGAATTGTGGTTTTACTAATTTCCAATCTAAATATTTTTGATATTCAGGTGGTATATTAAATTCTATTTTTAGGCTGCCTGTTTTATTTTTATAATAAACAATTTTTATAATTCGATTATCGTCAGAATCTAATATTAATTCATATATATTTGGAGGTATCCAACCATATTCTTTTATATTTTCATCAAAAATTAATGTATAATTTCCAGCATCTAATGTAATACTCGAACCATCTACAAGCCAATCTGTTAATATATTTGATATGTCATATTTTATTTTAAATTTTGGATTTAATGATTTAATTTCATCAGGAAAGACTTTAAATTGTATTGTCGATTTCTTTTCAACAATAACAATTATTTCAATATTATTAGACATACTACAGTCCTTATGCTAAAAAAGTAGAATAGAATTATCTATAATATATGTCGTTTTTTGATTTCCATATATTATTACTTTTTCTTGAATATTTTCAAAATAATTTTCAAGACCTTGAATTTGTATATAATATTCACCTGAATCAATTTCAGTTGCTATTGAATTATGATTTAACCAATCTGTTAAAGGATTTAAGGAGATATCAAGCAATCTCCATTTTATTCCGTTTTCTATATCATCAGGAATTAATGTTGGTTTCAATATATTTAATGAACCTTTATTTGTTATATGTTTCCTAATGATTTCATATTCACAATTTTTTCTTAATTTTAAAGTTTCAACTGTTGGAGGAGTATATCCATCAATATTCTTAAATATTAAAAAATATGTACCTTCAGATATTGATAGTTTTTTGTTATTTTCATTCCATTTATTTTCATCTGGTATTTCTTCATTGTTTAATTGCCATTTTAATAAATTATCATCTATGTTATTATTATCAATAATAACTGATATTTTTGGAAGAATGACATCATCTATATGATTTAATGTTAATGAAATATCTGGAAGAGTATCGATTAAATATAATGTTTTATCAACAGAAGTTTCTATTTCAACATAATATAAATTTTCTGGAACATATACTGACGTTTCTATATTATTATTATTTGTTATTTTTTGACCGGTGAGTTCTAGAATACTCCATATAAGATTTGGTTCATCATAACTAGTTTTTACATTCACTTTACATAAAGAAGAAGAATAATCAAAATGAAGATTTAACAAATTATTCCTTAAAATATTAAAAGAAAACTTTTCAGGTTTAATATAATTATCAAAATCTTCTAATTCTAGTGTATAACCACCCGGTGTAATTGTTATATTTTTATTGATAGAGTTCCATATGTTAGAATCTGTAAATGTATCTGTAACACTATATCTCCATTTTGGAGAATCTGTTAATTTATTGTAAATATTAGTTGTTATATTAATTAATCCAACATCCAATAATGATAAATTTGATATGATATTTTTTGTTAAATAAATTTCAAATCTATCATTAAATTCTTTATAATTATAATCTGGGTTTATTTGAATACTTCCATTCTTATAAACGATTAAATAATTATCTTTTATTTCGTAATAAAGTGATGGAATTTCCGAATATTGTGTTGTTTCTGAAAAATCTATTCTTCTTTTTGTATTTGTTGAATCTTCAACCCAAGTTATACCAGTTACTATTTTACTTTTTGTATCTTTAAATTGTATTTGTATTTTACCGATTTGAGTTTTTTTCTCAATGTAATTACAAATAATATCTAAATCACAATCATTTATAGATTCGGCACATAATATATCTTCATAATTAAGAATAATTATATTTTTATCTAATGGAACTTCAAATATACTTCTTTGAGGTATTGTTACATTTTTAATAATATAAATTTTTTTATCTTTTGATTTTACAAATAAACTAACAAAAGAATTAATATCTTTTTTATTAGTTATTTTAATACTTTTTATATTACATGAATAAGTACTACCACCAGTTAATATATTTGTTATTGTGTTTTTTTTATTAAGATTAATTGTTTTATTTTTAAAATAATCGGACATTGATTTATATCCTTGTCATATTAACATCTAAATAATAAGTAGTATTTTCACCTATTATTACATCAATAAAATTTTGTTCTGGTATAAAATAACCATTATTTTCAATTTCAATTGTATAATTACCAGCATTAAAAGATATTAAATCACCTGATTTAAACCACTCACTTATAGAACCATTTTCGTAAATCAGTCGCCATCGATTATAAATGAAATAAGTCTTATGCAATTTAATATATGAAGGAATTAAATTAATCTGAATATTTCCATGTACTCTTTTATATGTTATTCCATCATCATAAACTGTTTTTTGATTAATTTGTTTTGTTATTGGTTGAGGTATTTCATAACCATCGATATTTCCAAATTCAAAAGTATATAATCCTTCTTCTAACGAAATAAATTCGTTATGATTGTACCAGATCTCGCCGCCAACAACTCTCCATTTAAAATCATCAATTAAATTAATGTTATTAACTTTAAAAGTTATAAAACCATTTAAAATAGTATAAATAGCTTCTATTTCACATGTTTTTAATTGTTTTACATAAATATTTATACTTTCAGGTTTTTCCCAACCATCAATATCAACAAATTCAATACTATATTCATCTTGATCTAATGAAACATATTGATTATGACTGTATTTATTTATATTATCACCAATAATATTCCAAGTAGGATTTGAAAGAGATAATTCATATGGTTTAAATATAACTTTAACAAATCCTTTATTATATGGTACTTGTTTTAAAATACTTATTGTTAATTGTAAATTATTATTATATATAGATTTTGCAACTAATTTAGTATATGAATTTAAAAAAATTTTATTTAATGGTAATGTAGTATTGGGTCTTATTAATATATTACTATAAATATAAGTTTCTTCAGATGTTATTGAATTTATAATTTTTAAATTAAAATAATCATTTTCACCGGCAAGAGCTGGTTGATTTAAATTTGATATATTTGAAACATAACCACTTAAAACAATTGTTTGTGTTTCGTTTTGATTATCAAACAGTATTTGATCTGTATTTATTAAATCACAACATATATTTTTAAACTCAAAATTAGTAGTCATAAAATATAAACCTAAAAAAATATCAAGCCCCCGAAGGGGCTCGAAGATATTAAATATGATCGATACATAAGTTCGACCAAGATTCCAAATTCAATTTTTTTACATTCTGAATGTTATCTAATCGTATCTCTTTAATGCAATTTTCTGTAGAGATCGGTGTATCTTCATCAATTTCTACCATACATACAATTGCCAGATGAACTTTTCCTACATCATTACTATTGTCAATTATATAACCAATATATTTTAAATCGTTTATAATAGGTAACATATCTAAATCAAGTTCTTCATGAATTTCTCTAAATATTGATTCTTCAACAGTATCTATAACTGATAATCTTTCATCATTAGTTACTGCGTCTATTACATTTATATGACCACCAAAACCTACACTATATAAATCATGAAGTCTTTGTTCACTACCTTTCTTTCCACGTCTATAATAAAATATTCTGTCACCACTTTTTAAAATAATATATGGTATAAATTGTCGAAATGATGGATCATTTTCAAGATATTCTCGTGGTCCGAACCAACAATTCTTCTCGTCAAATAATTCTGATGTTTTAAATTCACCATCATCTTTAATAAAACCAGTTTTATTTTTAAAAATTTCACTTAAAACATCATTTTTAATAACAAGAATTGTTTCCAAATTTTTTCCTCCGCTTAAAGTTTTTCAATTTGACCGTCATTATTAGAATAATATATATTTCTTATTCCAACATCTTTTATAAGTCCTAAACATTTACTACACGGTCTTGAATTTTTTAATTCATTATTATTATTTAATCTAACAACCAATATTGAACATCGACGTAAATCGTCATTTGAAAAAATAATAGCTTTTTGTTCGGCGTGCAAACTGTTTATCCATTTACGATATTTTTTATCGAGTTTATTACAATATCTAATCTGATTATATCCGGTTGAAATTACTCTATTTCCTTTGAAAATAACACATCCGTGTCTTACATTAAACTCAACTTTTTTTGCAAGTTCAGTCGCCAATGTAATCATATGTTTCTTTTTAAAAACAGTTTGCATCGGTACTTTCTCCAATTTTTGTTTACAAAAAAATGGTAGTGACGGTTGGGATCGAACCAACGACCTGACGCTTATAAGGCGTCTGCTCTCACCAGCTGAGCTACGCCACTACAAAAAGGAATCGGTGTTCTTCCTCTCCCTGTCTAGTTCCTATGCATAACTTATACGCATGGAACACGGCCGGTTCTGTTTCAATTACCAGAACCGGAAATCCGCATCGACTGAGCTGTCTGTACGAGGGCCGAATTGTTAATTTGCCCTGATGTACACAACACCGATATAATATTATTTCTATATTATTTGAGGAGAAAACTAAATTTTTGTATGAAATTTTTTCGGGCCTTTTCGACCCAGTTGCCATCAAAATCTTTTACAAGTCTGACAGCCTCCTTCGCTTCTTTGCACCATTCGAGTGGAATGACCAACCACTCTTCATTAGAATCGAACCTATATACATTTAAATCGGGATCGACTTTGATCCCGAAACTTTCCTCAATGTACTCCCTTTGCCTGTTGGACAGATTATACATATTATACATATCTCCTCCTTTAAAGTTTTTATATTAATTATTTATATATAATAGAGGAGAAAACTAAATTTAATCATATCTTTGTGATGGATTCGGTACAAACCAAAACTTATGAGTACCGTCTGTAAAATCAGCTCTTACCCATATATTTGATGGATAATCTTTACCTGGTTTTTTAAATCTATAAGTCGGTCTATCACCGTTTGTAGGACCCCAAAAAAGCCCTTTTTCTATAAATTCTCCGTTTTCTTTAAGTAAACTAAGATGTCCGGCTATATCAACATATTTTGCATTAATAAGTATTACTAATTTACTATCACTTTCAGAGATCGGTTTAAAAACATATCCACCAGGTCCATCCGCTGTTTCTCTTTCTGATGGGAGTTCATCAGTTGGTGTTGAACCTGGTTCTGGAAGTTCTTCAGGTTCTGGTTCTGGTTCTGGTGCTGGACTTGGAATCGGACTTGGAAGTGGAGTACCACCCCCACCAGCTCCTTTAACTATTATAAATCCTCCACCATGACCGATAGGTAATTGTGTTGCAGATACACTTGAAACAACGGTTGGAGTTATAACATATCTTGCCATTTCAGAGAAAAATTTAAATGAATTATCTCCAAAATAATATAACCCACCAGAAGCAGCTACTAAACTATAATGACCCCATGCAAAGATATCAACAACACCTGTTAATGATGATATTGGTCCAAAACCTAATTGTAATGCTTGAACACCATTTCCTAATTGTCCATTCAAACCATATCCGCTTGAATAAACAGAAGATGAAGAAAGAACTAAAGAATGATATATTCCACATGATGTTTTTGTTGGTGTTGGAACACCAGTTATTTGAATTGGAATTCTTGATGATACTTCACCACCTAATTGTCCGTATTCACCTAGTCCCCATCCCCATAATGTCCCGTCAGTTTTAATAGCTAATGTGTGATATTGACCTGTTGATACCCAACTCCAAGTACCTTCAAGTGGTATTGGAGTTAAAATATCAGCTGTTGATTCCAATCCTAATTGACCAGCACTATTATTCCCCCAAACAAAAAGAGTACCGTCTGTACTTATAGCACAACTATGTTGAGCGCTACAAGACAATACGGATATACTTGAATTAATTAAAACTTTTGTTGGTACTTTTTGAAAAGTTCTATTTCCGGTTCCTAATTGGCCTCTATCGTTTTTTCCAAAGCTATACACGGAACCATCTGTTGATAAAGCTAATGTGTGGAAATCTCCACAACAAACTTTTGTAAAAGACATTTCTTGTGCGATTGGATATGGAATTAGTGAAACACCTAAATTTTGTCTTCCACTTTGACCAAAATCATTATTTCCCCATGCAAACATTTTTCCACTAATTATTCCAATTGCGTGATAAAGACCACAACTGAAGTTTCCCCATTGAGTATCAACACTTAATGTATTTTCAATTCTCTTTGGAACTAATTGTGAATATCCATTATCGGTTATATTATGACCTGTTTGACCGTAATAATTATCACCCCAGCTCCAAAGAGAACCAAGTGTTGAAGTAGGGGAAACAATTGTTGTTTCCCCTTCTGTCATGTTAGCTCCTCGAAATCAATATGTTAAAAAGGAATATCGTCTTCATAATATTTCAAAGGAATAGTACCAAGAGTTTTCTTACTTTTTTCTTCCTTCTTCTTAATATATTTTTTAATTGGATTATTTACTGGAATTTTTTCTTGATCCATTTCATCTTCAACAAATTTCTTAGAACCAAGAAATCCAATTTCTTCATCATCAGGAATACGAACCTCAGTCCAGATTTTTTTAGGATCTGTTTTATCTTTATTATATGTTAATTCTCCAACAATACTTACATAATCTGCATTCTTTAGATATTTTTTACACACTTCTGCTTTTGAATCCCATACAGAGATATTATGAAAATCTGTCATTTTAACAGTTTCACCAGTTGATTTTTTGTAAGATCTCTCGGTGATAACAGTAAATCTAATATTCAAGTGTCCATTGTATACATTTTCTTTAATATTACTAACTTTTCCAATCAGATATACTTTGTTCAAGCTATACATTATTTTATTCTCCTATGGTTTATACTTGATGATACATTAATTCTTTGAATTGTTTCACGAATAATATTTTCAATAATCGAATCAACTCTATCTTCAATTATTATTGATTTTATTTCTTTTTTTTGTAGGTTGTTTAAAAGAGCTACTAATTCTTGTTTGGCATTGTTTTTATAAATACCCATAAGAAAACCTCAATTTGTTGTATTCTTAGAGAAAATTAAGATAATTATTTATATAATTATTAATATAATTTTCATTCCAATAACACGAATTTATAATAGTTTGTCTATCCTTTAATCGAGTTCTATCATAAAAGTCTTTATTAGAATGTAACTTTTCTAAACAATCTATAAATTGTTCATTTGTTGACACTCTTAAAGACATATTATTATATGGTGTTATTTTTGAATATATTCCTGGAATATTTAACGATACATATTCTAATGCTTTTATATTCGATTTACATTTATTAAAATTATTATTTTGTAATAGTGCTATTCCAATATCAGCATCGATATGTTTTAATAATTTTATATAATCAAAATAATTATGACACCATTTATAATATGTAATATTTTTATTGTTTTTTAATTTTAACGGCAAAGATCCGACAAAGATCCATTCATATTTATTTGTCGTTTTTTCTATGTATTCTATAATTTCTTTAGAAAAGTCACCTTCCTCATTATTTATTGAAAAATGATGTGAACCACCCGCCCATAATATTTTCGTTCTTTGATTTTCAACAAATTCTTTTTCAAGATCTTGCTGCCAAAATAAATCAATTAATCTATTTTGAATAACAATGGTATTATTAAATTTTGAAAAATGTTTTTTTAATTCTACAGTAGAACATACAATACAATCTACAATAGATAATATATTTTTAATAACATTGTGGTATTTTTTATAATAATCAAAAGCATGATTATATTCAGGAACTTCAGTAATCAAATCATCAATATCATAAAATATTTTTTTACCAGTTGATTTAATTTTTTTAATAAATTCATATTGAGCTTCAGTACAAGATCTTTGAAATTGTATCACATTCATGTTTTTAATATATGCTATATCATTATTAAAATTAAAATCATAATTAGCATATATATTATTTCTAGAATTGATAATGGTATATGGTAAAATTACTCGTATTATTCCTGGTCCTTGAGTATCCCCAAGATATGATATAAATCTTTTATATTCAATCATAATTCAGATCATCAAATATTATTGGAATTTCTTCTTTAAATTTATTTAAACAATCACACATCAATTTTCTTATTTGTGGGTGAGCTGCTTTAGCACATCTTAAATTAAAAATATGTCTCCATTCTCTAAGATTTGCAGTTACATTTATTTCAGTTTTTAAACAATTTGGTAAAACTTCTCTTGCTTGTTCTGCTTTCCATTTTCTAGAAAGTAATGATTTATAACATAATTCAGCATATAAACATGAATCCAGAAAAATTAATTCATCATCAGTTAGTTTATTTACAAAAATATTTCTTAAACTATAATCCCAAACATTTATTAAAAAATCATTTTCTATCCATACTGGTTTAATAAATTCCATTTCTTTTTTATTATAATTTACATATCTAGTACTTTCTTGTGAATAACTAGCTAATCTGTGTCTTACTAATTCATGTGTTACACCACGATTTGTAATAAATGTTACTGAAACATTTTTATGTTCAATAATAGATTGATGTCCACTTTTTATAATATTTTTTACAAATGTAATTGCTGAATCTTCAGTTATTTTTCCTTCAGATTTATAACAAACACGTCCAATTTTTTCAATTTCTTGAATAATGTTTTTTTCAATTGGCGAAATGATTTTAAACGATTGGTTGATTATCCGCAATAGACACCCCCAACACATTCTTAATTGAATTGTCAGTGTTATCAATATTAAAAAATTTAATGAATTGTTTTAATGCTTTTTTATTATGTTTTAGAAACATCAAATAATCATTTTTTTCATTATCTGGCATTAATTTAAATTCTTTTAACATTCTTTCGCGTTCTTTGTTTTTCTTTTCAATTGCTTGTGTTTTACGTTCTTCAAAAGAACCACGTCTTTTTGCTTCACCCATTTTTATTAAATCTCCTATTTGATAGTTAGTGACGTCTTATTTTTATCTCATGGAATCTCCGTAATCTGGATGCCACCTACTTTAGTAGGTGGTGGAAGATTATAACTATAACTTTCGATTATAATCTTCTTCTAGTTTAAACAAACCATTCCGGAATTATTTAACAAGCGTTGACAAAATCGTTTTTTAACATAACCGTTAGCTTCAATAATTCCGACTTCGCCTTGTGTTCGAGCCCAAGCATAACAAGTACTGATTTTCTTGTTATACAATACTTTATCACCTGGACGAAAAAGTACTTTTGTATTCGATATTCTTGAACGTCTTACACCAGGTGATGCTTTAAGTTTAGTTGTCCAATCTTCTTTTCGAAGATCTTCGAGACTAATAATACTTTGGGATGTTCTTTTTCTTCTGTTTTTCGCAACACACTTCTTTGTATTGAAGATGTAAT
>CALEZX010000035.1 GCA_937928185.1 uncultured Caryophanales bacterium | reverse complement strand
GATCTACACTCTTTCCCTACACGACGCTCTTCCGATCTAAAGATACATCAAAGATAAAGAAATCATAGAGGGATTAACCCCCAAGCATATCTACCATCTGATGAATCAGCATATCAAAGATATGAGTTTTGATGATATTGCTGCTTTAGAAATGACCTTTGATACGGATAAGAAGTTAAGAGAATTTTTGGATTATCACAAATATAAAATCAAATATCCCTGGTTTAGCAAAATCGAAACACAGGTTACTAGAAGCAGTTTGATTGAATTCAAAGGCTTTATCGATGAATTAATCATCTATCAGGATAAGATTAAAAAAGCATGGATATTCAAGAAGCGAAAATTAACGAAACAATTTATTGAATCCCATGATATGAAACTAAAAGACATCAGTATTAAGAAATCTATTGATAAACAATTAGTCAAAGCATTGATAAGTGATCATGATTTTAGTGAATACTTATCATTAACCCTTAAAAATCTTAACAAAATTAAAACCAATTATAATAAATTAACGGAAACAGATTTATCGTTTTTAAGTTTGTTAACAGAAGAATCTGTTTTTCAGTCTAATCCAACAATAGAGAAACAAAGAACGTATCTTTTTAATGCCTATATCACCGGTTTTTTAGAAGAGTTTAAAGCCAGACATCAAAAGTATCTTTTCATCTTCGATAATTATGAAAAGAAAATGAATGAATTGAAAACTCTGATTGATGAGAAACAGACCGTTACAAGGGAATCCTTTGAAATGAAACTATTTCAAAATGCATTTGAACTATCCAATACAAAAAGAATTATGGATATTAAACGAATTCTTGAAAGCGACAGACTGCCCAGTATCAAAGCTTTTATTGATTTGTTTAAGGTTGAATTATTCTCACATATCAAAATATGGTTATTAACGCCAGAAGCCTTAAGTTCAGTCATCCCTTTACAGTTCAATTTATTCGATTTGGTCATCTTTGATGAAGCGTCACAGATGTATGTCGAAAAAGGTATTCCAGCTATCTACAGGGCTAAAAAGGTCGTTATAGCGGGTGATCCAAAACAGTTAAGACCATCCTCGTTAGGATTCGGCAGATTAGATGAAAACGATCCGTTTGAAGAAGACGAACTGTTAAGAAATGTTACCTTTGATGCCAAAAGCCTCCTAGACCTAGCAAGATATAAATACAAAGAAGCTTTACTCAATTACCATTACCGGAGTCATTACCAGGAACTGATTGAGTTTTCTAATCATGCTTTTTATGAGGGAAAACTTATCATTTCACCGAACCAGGTCATACCTAAAGAACCCCCAATAAGTTATATTTATGTCAAAGAAGGTTCGTTTGTACACAAAAGTAATCTTGAAGAAGGAAAAGCCGTCATTGAATTGCTTAAGCGAATCTTAAAAGATAAAGAACCTTCAGATTCAATCGGAATTATCACTTTTAACAGCGTACAAAGAGATCTCATTCTCAATCTCATTGATGAAGAACTGTTTAAGACAAGCGTTCATCAGAAGCGGTTAGAATCTGAACTTTTCCGCCAGGATAAAAACGAAGATCAAAGTTTATTCGTCAAAAACATTGAAAACGTTCAGGCGATGAAAGAGATATTATCATCTTCTCCATGGGTTATGCCAAAGATGAAACAGGCGTTGTGAAAAGACGATTCGGCTGGCTGAATCATGAAGGCGGACAAAATCGGTTGAATGTTGCGATTACTAGAGCTAAGAAGAAGATATACTTTGTCTCTTCTTTATATCCGGAAAGTTTCAAAGTTGACGATCTATCGGGTAAAGGTCCGAAACTATTAAAAGACTTCATGCGCTACTGTTTCTATATATCAGCTAATAATCCTGACGCTGCCAAATCAATTCTTGAAAGTCTTTATCATAAAGAATCGGAAACAAAAAAGAAGAGTTTATCGATTCTGGCCAGTGACTTAAAACAAAGATTAATCAAACTCGGCTATCTTGTCGATGAATCGATTGGTATCGGTCAGTTTAAAATTGATTTAGCCATCTTTAATGATGAAACGAGAAAGTTTGATTTAGGAATCATCTGTGATTTAACTGATGATTATGATCCCATCGCAAGAAAAGAATTGTTCCACCAAGAGAAATTTTTAAATTCCAGAGGATGGAAAATATACAGAGTATTTCATATGAATTTCTATGAAAATCCGAATAAAGTAATTAAAGATATTAAGGATTACTTAAAGATGAATTGAGTATTTATTGAAACAGGACGCAGAATCATGCATCCTGTTTTTTTATAAATCATATTTATTATCAATAGATTTAATTATTCCAATTAGCATATATTTATTGCATAATCGAATAAAAAGTATTATAACCCGACTTTTGCATCGACCCAAACCAATATAGTGGATCGTATGAACAGTT
>CALEZX010000034.1 GCA_937928185.1 uncultured Caryophanales bacterium | reverse complement strand
TTATACACAATAATCTAAAAAAAACAAAGAAATATTTTCGATAAATCATTAATTTTCCTTAATTAATTTTCTTAACAAAAAGAAAAGGTCAGAGAGTATCTGACCTTCTACTTGATATAAACTTAATATTTTGATAATTCTAACATTTCTTCAGTATATTGATTTGTGTAAAGTTTATAATAATGACCTTTTTTAGCTATTAATTCACGGTGAGTTCCTTCTTCAATTACATTGCCTTGTTCCAAAACAAGAATTCTGTCACTCGACACGATTGTCGATAAACGATGAGCAACAATGAATGAAGTTCTCCCTTTCAGGATTTTAGCAATCGCGGTCTGAACCGCTTTTTCTGTTTCTGTATCGACTGATGAAGTAGCTTCATCTAAAACCAGAATTTTCGGATTTGCTAAGATGGCTCTGGCAAACGAAATCAGTTGTTTTTGGCCGACTGACAATCTTGAACCGCCTTCTCCGCATTCGGTTTCATACCCTTTTTCGAATTTCATAATAAAATCATGAGCTTCAACAGCTTTAGCAGCCGCAATCGCTTCTTCATCTGTAGATCCGATTTTTCCGTATTTGATGTTTTCCATAACTGTTCCGCTGAATAAATGCGGTGTTTGAAGAACATAACCCAAATTGGAATGTAACCAACCCATGCTTCGTTCTTTATAATCTTTTCCGTCAATGAGTATTCGGCCTTCAGTCGGTTCATAAAAGCGGCATATTAAATTGACAATCGTCGTTTTACCTGCACCGGTATGACCGACTAAAGCAATTGATTCTCCAGCTTTAACATCTAGATTAAAGTTTGCTAAAACTTTTTCACCAATATGGTACTTAAAAGAAACGTTTTCGAAAGTAATATTTCCATTTAAAGGTTCGAAATTTTCTTTTTTGTAGTCAAATAAAGTACCGTATTTTTCAATGACTTCTTCAGAATCTGTAACGTCGGCTTTCGTTTCAATTAGCGACATAATTCGTTCGGCCGAAGCCTGGGCTTGTTGGAATCTTGCAAAAATAGTGGCAATGTTATTGACAGGATCGAAAAATTGCCATACATATCCGGTGAATAAAATTAATGTACCGATACTGATTACGTCACCGTCGATATTAAGAACCATTCTACCGCCAAAGTAATAGATAATTGCCGTAGCAATCGAGATTAAGAAAATCACTGTTGGAAAATAAAGTCCCTGAATAACTGCTGCACGAATTGATTGACGGCGCATATCAGAAGTAAGCAAATCAAAATCACGATAATTCGGTTCTTCAAGAACAAGGGTTTTTGTCGTGATTGCCCCTGTGATGCCTTCGTTAAAAGCCCCAGTAATCTTTGAGTTTACTTTTCTGATTGATCGGTAAGACTTCAAGATATACTTTCTAAATAGAGTCGATATAACCATTAATACCGGAACAATTGCAATCGTCAGCAACGCTAACTTCCAGTTGATAATAAACATGACAATGATTAGTAAAACCATCATGAATAATCCCCAGGTTAAGTCAATTAATCCCCAAGATAAAATATCACTTAAGTTTCTTGAATCGCTTGTCATACGTGCCATAATCCAACCAACACGTGTGCGGTCATAATAAGAAAACGGCAACTCCTGTAAATGATGGAACGCTTTTTTTCGTATAATATATGCTAGTTCAACTTGTACTTTACCAGCAAACAAAATAAACAAATAAACTAATATAGCTTGTACTACCATAAAAACCAAATATATACCGATAAACAAAGGTATTTTTGATAAATCCTGAGTTCCGGCATCAATGTTCGGTGTAATAATTTTATCGATTGCGAATCGAGAAATTAGCGGATAAACTACGTCGGTACCTGCAAGAGCTGACATAGACAACACGCCACCTAAAACAAATTTCTTTAATGGTTTCATGAAAGCAAATATTTTTTTCCATACGTTCCAATCAAGTTTTTGGGAGGTAAAACTTTCTTCTTCAAATAATTCTTCACCCATTTTACTCACCATCCTCGATTTGGAAATCAATTCGAGATTGAATATCCCAGATATTTTTATATAATCCATTCAATTTTATTAATTGATCATGAGAACCTGATTCAGCAATTCTGCCATGATCCAATACTAAAATGCGATCTGCTTCTTTAGCAGTCGTAATGCGATGTGTAATAATTAATACTGTGGAATCCTTCCACTCTTTTTTTAATGCTTTTCTAATTTGTAAATCAGTTTCTGTATCTACTGCGGATAAGGAATCATCAAAAACCAAAATTGGTTTTGGTTTCAATAGCATCCGAGCAATTGCCACACGTTGTTTTTGTCCTCCGGATAAAGTTACTCCTCGTTCTCCGACCAGGGTATTATATCCTTTTTCAAAACCAACGATATCGTCATGGACTTTTGCAATTTTGGCAACCTCAGTTACGCGATCTAAATTGTAGTCACGATCTGATATTTTAATATTTTCTTCAAGTGTTTTTGAAAAAAGAAATGGTTCTTGCAGAATAAACCCGACATTTGTACGTAAATGATGTTTTTCGATGTTGCGGATTTCTACATCATCAAAATAGATGTTTCCTTCCTGAAAATCGAGAAGCTTAACAAGTAGGTTAATAAGAGATGACTTACCTGAACCGGTTTTACCGATAATCGCAACAGTTTCACCTTTTTTTATTTCGAAGCTAATATCTTGTAACTGATGATAATTTGAATCCGGAAATTTAAAACTAACATGATCAAAACGTATGTTCCCAGAAAATTCTGGTTTTTCCGTGCCTTGTGAAATTGAAAATTCATCAGTGCGTTCTATGATGTCGTTCAACCTGCCAACTGAAACAGTCGCTTTTGAAAAGTCACCGACAATTCTACCGAGTTGACGCATCGGCCATATAATGTTGCCAGCGAATGCCAAGAAAGCCGAATATATTCCTAAACTTATTTCACCCCGTACAGTATAGACAATTCCCACAACAGCTACCAAGCAAAATTGAGCAAAGCAAATAAAATCCGTTGTGCTCCAAAAGATTGCGTGTTGCGTGTTTAATTTTAAATCTGAATCCGAGAATTTGCGATTAAGTCCGTCAAATTTCTCAATTTCGTATTTTTCATTTGCGAAGGCTTTAACGACTCGTGCTCCACTGACATTTTCTTGAACATGAGTTGTCATTTTTGCTTCGTTTTCTTCGATTTTAGTAAATTCCTTTTCTACTTTACGGAAAAATCTAATTGCTATAATCAATAAGATAGGTGTAATGATTAGCGAAATAAACATCATATTGATGTTTAATAAATACATTTGGTAAAGCGAAAAACCTACTAGCAATAGCAGACGCATAATTTCGATTATCTGATCGGAAATAAAGTTTTTATAGGTTTCCACATCTGTTGTGCATCTTTGAATTAAATCGCCGGTTTCTGAATGAGAATGAAATCCGTAGGATAAATTTTGAAGTTTTTTATAGAGGTTATTCCTTAAATCATAACTGACTCGTTCCGAAAATACAGCTGTCGTCGACCGTCTAAAGAAAATTGATATACTTCTGATTAAATCAACTAAAATGATGCCAGCTGCGGCTAATAATAATTTGTTTAAATCACTGCCGTGATCAACCAACTTCAGAATAAAAGATGGTAATTTAGATCCGGTTTCTAAATCATATTTTAGTACATAATCAACGATATGCTGAGTAAACAAAGGTATTAAAGTTCTTGTATACGATACAATGACTAAAAATACAAACGATATTAATAATAATGGCCAATATTTGCCCATCCATTTAAACATTAATTTTAAAGACTTCAAAACACTTTTCTTTGGTTTTTCAGTCTGTGTTGCTTGTGCTTCCATTTCATCACCTCATTTCGTATTTTTGTGTTTGGAAGACACTTTTACATTTTTTCGATAATTTGCATCCCCAATAGTGACATTCCTGAGTCCAGAATAGTCTTAACCATTGTTAACAAATGTTTTTTAGTATTTTTTTCGAGGGTATCCTCGACATTAATTTTTTCTTTTCCATAATAACTATTAAATAAACTAGCTAAAGATAATAAATACTTCGCTAATATTGAAGGACTTGATTCCTCAGCAGCTTTTTCAATTGTCATTTGGTATTGACTTATCAATTTAATCATTTCAAATTCTGACTCTCTTGTTAAAATGGTTTCATCAATAATACCATCAAAAACAAACGGCTCAGAATTCAGGATAGATCCAATTCGTACTGAAGTATATTGAAGATAAGGCCCGGTTTGTCCTTCAAATCTGACCATTTCCTCTAAATTAAATTCAAAATCATTAGCACGATAATTTTTTAAATCATTAAAAATAACGGCACTGACACCTATTTTTTCAGCGACAATATCTTTATCCTCTAAATCCGGATTTTTTTCTACGATATAAGCCAAACTGAGTTTTATTGCTTCATTTAGAACATCAACTAACTTAACGACCTTACCTTTTCTAGTGGACATTTTCTTTCCATCCTGGAGAACCAATCCGAAGTTGATATGTTCAATTTGGTTATCAAAATTGTAGCCCATTTTGCGAATAACTGACTTGATTTGTTCAAAATGTAATTTTTGCTCATTTCCAACAACATAGAGACATTTATCAAAATGATATGTGTATTTACGATAAAACAATGCGGCTAAATCCCGGGTAATATAAAGCGTCGACCCATCGGACTTCTGGATTAAAGCGGGGGGCATGTTCTCTCCGAGATCAACAATCATTGCGCCATCATCTTCTTTTAGTAAATCTTTCTGTTTTAATTCGTCAATGACTGGCTGCATTTTATCATTATAAAAAGCTTCCCCGTTGTAGGAATCAAACTGAACGTTCAAGAGTTTGTAAACTTCCATATAATCTTCAAGCGATACTTTTCTAAACCACTGCCATAATTTGTTGTATTCTTCGTTTCCTTGCTCTAGTTCTTTAAAAATTCTTCTTGCTTCATCATCCATATCGGGATTTGTTTTCGCAAGTTCATGAAATTCCACATACAGTTTAACCAACTCATTAATGGGGTCTTTCTGAATTAAAGATTCATTTCCGAAATGTTGATATGCATAAATGATTTTTCCAAACTGCGTGCCAAAATCACCGAGATGATTAATTCTAACTACCTGATAACCACATTTTTCTAAAATATTTCCAATCGCATGACCAATAATGGTAGAACGCAAATGACCAATTGAAAATGGTTTTGCAATATTAGGAGATGAATAGTCAATACATACTACTTTATTATTGCCAATAGTGCTGCTTCCATATTGATTTTGTGTCAGCATATAATCACTGACAACTTTTTTTACAACTTCATTTGAATTAAGCCGAATATTGAAAAATCCACCCATAAGAATAAGTTGTGAAAACAGCGATGCATACTGAGAAGACTGAATAGTATTCATAATGATGTTCGAGGTTTCAGGTAAAGGCTGATTAATAGCCTTAGCGATGGTAAAGACGGGAATTGATAAATCCCCTTGTTCTTTACGCTTCGGAGCTTCAATAATGACATTAACAGCCGTACTGAACTCCATTAAAAACACTTTTTCAAGCATATTTTTTAATATAATTTTAATTTGTTCAATCATAATAAATCACCCTTTACAAAAAAGAAATTTGGATTTTAAAGTCCAAATCTACTTTTAATATACTTTAGCATTTCGGTCTGGGTTGTATAAAAATTGACTCTGGCATCTTTGTATTTCTCAAGTATTTTGAGATTCTGCGAAATAGCCTTATCAATATGAACCCATTTTGGGACTAAACCCATTTCCTCTTCGTGATCTTCAAGACTTGAGGAAATGAAATTAATCACTTCAACAAGATAATAATAACTGACAATTCTCAGTACTTTTCCATTGAATGAACGAGATTCTCTTATTTCTTCTGTAAATCCTGCATATTCAATAATTTTGACTGATTTAGCCCCTACCTCTTCTAAAAGTTCACGATATAAAGTATCTAATTTTGACTCATTGAGAGTTATACCTCCCCCAGGAGTCCCGTACATTTGGTCTTTTTCTGAAAACATTAACAAAATTAAGCCGTCATGGATAATAATCGCTCTCACAGCTTCCCTTGAATCAATTCTTGGCGGAATATCCACCAAAGTGTCGGTGATGACCATCAAAGGTTTCATTGGATTCTCTCCTTTCACAGCATAGATAATGCATTACAATTCTAACATAAAAAATTTAAAAGAGATAGACCTAATCGTTAGAATCAATCATCATTTCGTCGATTTTAATAAATATTTCGTCGATTTTTTGATCTATAAAATTTATTTTTTCCATAGTTTGATCAAACAACAGTTTGTCACTATAGACGCTATCTAAATATAGAGATTGCTTTAATTGTTCTTTTTCTATATGAAGATTGTCTATCTCTATTTCCATTTTCTTAATGATGTTTTGCTTGTTAATAGGTTTAGTCTTTGGCTGATTTTTCGGAGTATATGTCTGTGTTATTTGAGATTTATATGCCTTGTAATCATCATAATTTCCTTCGAACAAATCAATTCCTTCAGATTTAAAATCCATGATTTTTGTTGCTACTTTATTGATAAAATAGCGGTCATGGGAAATAAAAATAATTGGACCATCATAAGATTCAAATACATCTTCGACAATATTTTTTGTTTCAATGTCAAGATGATTCGTAGGTTCGTCTAAGATTAACAATTCAGGTTCTTCTAGCATCATCAATAAAAGAGTCAGTCGAACTCTTTCACCTCCTGATAGAACCGATACCGATTTAAATACATCTTCTTCAACAAACAAAAATTTTGCAAGTAGACTTCTGACTTCGCCTAACGTTTTCACAGGGTAACGGTTATGGATTGTATTCAGCACAGTAATTGTCTCATCTAGTCCTTCAAGGTTTTGATCAAAGTAACCCATTTTCAATTGCTTATGAAATGAAAACGATCCTGATATCGGCAATAAATTATCCATAATGGTTTTAATAAAAGTCGTTTTCCCTATTCCGTTAGGTCCGATAATCCCAACCTTATCATATCCTCGCATTTCAAATGAAATTGGCTTTTGAAGAGGTTTATCATAACCGATGACTAAATCATCTGAAGACAAAATAACTGCTTCAGTAGGTCGTTTACTCTTAAATTGGAACCTGACGTTAGCGTGCCCTGTCGTCGGTTTATCAATTTTTTCAATCCGATTAATTTTTTTAATTCTGTCTTGTGCACTTTTGGCTTTTGTAGCTTTATATCTGAATCGATCTACAAAACTTTGTAAATGTTCGATTTCTTTAGTTTGTCGATTATACTGTTTTAAGAGCAATTCATATCTTTTTACTTTTTCAATTTCATACTGATCAAAATTGCCATAATATACCACCATAGTATTTTGATCGATTTCATATATTTTTTCAGCAATTTTATTGATAAAATATTTGTCATGAGTAATACAAAGAATCGCTCCCGGATATTTTTTTAAATAGTCTTCAAGCCATTCAATAATCTCAATATCCATATGATTTGTCGGTTCATCCAAAATCAGTAAATCGGGTTTTTTCATTAAAAGTTTTGCAAAAGCGATGCGTGTCTTTTCTCCACCAGAAAAAGTTTTTATCTGTCGAGTATATTCTTCTTTTGCAAAACCAAATCTCGACAATATCATGTCTATATTTATATGATATTCATATCCACCTACGCGAGAAAATTCTTCTTCCTTATTTGAATATCGTTTAATCATCGCTTCTGAATGGTCGGTCTTTAATTGTTTTGAGATTAATTCCAATTCATTTTCTAAGGTTATCTGTTTTTGATAAACAGTCATAATTTCATCAATTAAGGATCGGTTATCGTCTTCAATAACAGATTGACTTAAATAACCTATCGTCACCTGACGATTTAAAAAAATGTCTCCTGAATCCGGTAAAATTTCTCCAAGAATCATTTTAATTAATGTTGATTTTCCTGTACCGTTTCGGCCGATAAGTGCGATTTTTTCACCACTGTTAATCTCCATCGATACACGTTCAAAAAGAAGATTTCCAGTGAAAGTCTTCATAAGATTACTAATTTTGATTAAATTCATTTTATCGCCCCGCAGTCATGATCAAAAAAGACCGTATCTATTTTATCATACGAATAATAGATTAACAATCGAGAATTTATTGCAAAAGAAAAGGCAGCATAAATGCTGCCAAAATTAATTATTTGCTTTTTACTGTATTAATCATTGCAGCTACCGAATCAGTATCTGCATTAGAAAATGCAATTAAAGGTATTGCGGTAAAGTCCTGAATCGTTGATGGATCATACGGATAATCCGATGCCATTACCGAACGAATAACATCACCTTTTGTTGCGTTTTTAATCATTTCAGCCGTTTCAGTCAACACTGTAGTATAACCTACGATGCCTGAATTTTCATAAGCAATTTCCGGATCAAGGAAATAGTTAATAAACGTGTGAGCTAAATCGACGTTTCTAGATGCGGCTGGAATTACCATACCATCATAAAATGCGATTGTTGTATCAGGAACAAAAATTCCGATATGGCTGGTTAATTGTGTCGCTTCTTCAGTTGTTTTGGCATTTTCAGTTAAAATGAGATAAGTATCGAAGAAATCACCAACATAGACAAAAGCTAAATCCAGATTACCTGCTTCAACATCTTTTTTCAGCATGTCAGTGGCCCATAATGTGTAACTTCTTTGAGAAAGTACCTGTTCTGAGGTCTGAAGATATACAGTCGAAAACTTGTTAAGTGCAGTTTGATCATCTACTAGTCCTTTGTCATTAGCGTAAATAAGAGAAGCTGAATAAGTAAGACGTGAAGCGTCATACATCCCAACTTTTAATGGACGAGTGAAAAGATTAGCTGGTTCTTGTTCAAATACTGCTCCCCATTGATTTGCTTCAATGTAAGCTTCTAGTCCACTTAATTGACGATTATACATCAATCCAAACACACCCCAGAAATAAGGCATTGATACAGTATATGCATTTGTCACTTCTGGATTGTCTTGAAACATCATTGACATGATTCCATTAAGTCCGGGAACGAATGCAGAATGGTCGAAATTGCTTAATTTTGACAAGTCGATAGCCTGAAGATAACCTTCATCCCATAGTTTTTCAATCATATAATCGGAAGGAATGACTATATCAAATTTGGTTGTTCCTTCTTTGACTTTTTGTTCCATTGCTTCACTCGAATCCGCATATGATAAAACAACTTTAACACCATATTCATTTTCAAATTGTTCAACTAAATCTTCATTGATATATTCGCCCCAGTTTAAAACATATAACTTTGGTTTAGACGTGCAAGCAATTAAAGCTAAAGAAGTAAGAACTACACCTAGTAATAAATAAATTTTTTTCATGTTTGTTAAAACCCCCCTATATTTTGTTTTGTGAAAATCTGATTAAATTTTTACGTTTTTTCAGACTGCTTCTAACCGAAATCACGATAAGGAGAGCAATCATTAAGAACGAGAAGGCAGTGTTGTAAGCATATACTGCAGGCGACATTTGTCTGCCGATTGACGCATAGATCCAAATAGAAACGTTGTCAAATCCCTGACCGGTATTAAAATAACTAATAACAAAATCATCAATTGACATTGTAAATGCCATTAACATGCCAGTAAAAATACCGCTAGAAATGGCAGGAATAATTACTTTTAATATGCCAGTAGCTGGTTTACAATACAAATCAAGAGCAGCATCATATAAATTATCATCAAGTTCGGACAATTTGGGAAGAATGCTCAAAATAACATATGGTAAGCAAAAGAAAATATGAGCTAAAAGCATCGTCGTAAACCCAAAAATGTCAGGAAAAATATACATGAATACTTTGAATACAAGCATTAAAGAAATACCAGTAACAATATCAGCATTTAAAATCGGAACCTGATTCAAAAGGACCATTTTTTGTCTTCTTTTTTTAGTGAGGCTATGAATTCCGATTGAAAATATTGTGCCTAAAACAGTTGATATTAATGTAGCTAATGAAGCAATAAGAAGCGAATTCATGATAGCTTGTCTTAAAGCTCTTTCTTGAAATATCATTCCGTACCATTTAAAAGTAAATTCAGTAAAATCGTACATTAACTGACTGTTATTAAATGATTGAACAGCGATGATAAATATCGGCAAGTAAAGCAAGAAAATGATGAAGACAAAGAAAACCCATTTAATAATACTAATCGTAATTTTCAATGTTTTTTCAACTTTTGGTCTTCTAAAAAACAATACAATTTTTCTCGAAAGAGATAACACTTTTGAACTCATATCAGCGTCTCTCCTTCTTTATCGACCTTAAATATTAAAGCCATTGATCCAAATATTATCAGCAAGATTACTAACGATAACAGACTCCCGAAATTATAATTTCGGTTCATAAATCGTGAATCAATTAATGTTCCAATAAAAACTAAGTTACCAGAACCAAGGATTTTTGGAATGGCAAACCCTGAAAACGAAGGAAGAAACACCATAATGATTCCAGTGGTAACTCCTTTAATCGATAAAGGAAAAGTTACTCTAAAGAACGTCTTAACTTTATTCGCTCCTAAATCCATCGAGGCCTCAAGAAGTGATTTATCGATTTTCTCTAAAACAGTATAAATTGGTAAAATCATAAATGGCAAATAGGTCAATACAAGTCCGATGACTACTGCAGGAGAGAATCCGCTGTCATAAAATACACCTCGGATTGGCCATATAAAACTTAACCCAATATTGTTTAAAACATCATTAACAATCGATCTTTCTGAAAGCAAATTAGCGATTGCATTATTGCGTAGTAACGAATTTGACCACATGGGTATGACTGTTAAAACAAGAATTATTAATTTGTTAGAAAAATTACTGTTAGCAACAATATACGCAACTGGATAGCCAATAATAAAGCAAATGATTGTCGCAATTCCAGCATTAACAACTGAGTTTTTTAGTGCAGTTCGAACTGTTAAATCGGAAAACAATAATCGCCAGCTATCAAAAGAAAACTCAGCCGTTGATAAATCCAATGCATTACTTTTTAAGAAAGTCAGTACAACCATAATGATTAATGGAAGTCCAACTAACACACACATCCATATTAAATAGGGGACAACCAGTCGACCCAACTTCTTTATATTCACTCTTTATCAACCTTCATCAAATGGATTTCGTAAGAGTCAACACGTAATCCGACGGTTTGTCCAACTGGTTTGTTTTCATAAGTATGGATGACAAATTCTTTTTCTTGAACCATGACGCACAATTCAAAATGTACTCCCTTAAAAATTGAACTAGATACAACTCCAACAAGTTTAGCGCCTTTAGGGTCAATCAGATCAAGATCTTCAGGACGAATGACAACATCTACTTTTTCACCATCTTCAAAGCCAATATCGACGCAATCAAATTCTACTCCCATGAAAGAGACTAAATTTTGACGCACATAGATCCCTTCGATGATATTAGATTCACCAATGAACCGAGCTACAAATCGATTCTTCGGTTCGTTATATATTCCGGTAGGAGTACCTATTTGCTGAATAACGCCATCTTTCATAACAACTATCGTATCAGACATTGTCAAAGCTTCTTCTTGGTCATGTGTAACATATATGAAGGTAATCCCTAGTTTTCTTTGCATTTCTTTTAACTCATACTGCATGTTTTGACGAAGTTTTAAATCAAGTGCAGCTAAAGGTTCATCGAGCAAAAGAATTTTTGGACGGTTTACAATCGCTCTAGCTATTGCAATGCGTTGTTGCTGTCCTCCTGAAAGATTTGATACTTTTCTAAAAGCAAAATTAGGAAGAGAAACTAATTTTAAAGCAGTCTCTACTCTTTCAGCTATTTCTTCTTTGGGAACTTTTTGATTTTTTAATCCAAATGCTATATTATCAAAAACATTTAAATGAGGAAATAATGCATAACGTTGAAAAACCGTGTTAATCGGTCGTTCATACGGAGGAAGCTCATTCACGATTTCTCCATTTAAGATTATTTCACCACTATCTGGTTTCTCAAAACCGCCAATCATTCTTAATGTGGTTGTTTTTCCACATCCAGAAGGACCTAGCAAAGTAATAAATTCATTCTCATTGATATAGAGATTGATATTGTCGACAACTGCCGACCCATCGTACGTTTTTGTAACATTGCGTAATTCAATAAGTTTTTTAGCCATCTTCAGCTCCCTAATATATTAAAAAATCAAAGAATATTATAATACGTTACTTCATCAATGTAAACACTTTTTATTTTATTTTTTTTGCGATTTAATATTAACAAAAAAGTAAAATATTTAACTATACTAAGTATAGTTATTTATTAATTTTATATGATGGAAACTCCTATATTTTCTTTATAAAAAATATTCTTAAATAAAAGATAAAATTGCAATAATTGAATAGTATAATCCTACTAGAAAAAGTAAAACGCCAATTACCTTTGAAAACACTAATTCAGAGTTTCTAGGCTCGCTTGTCGTATTATATTTTCGCTTTTGAATCCACATAATAATTTTTTTCCCATAAAAGAAAAAACGAATTGCTATAAAAATAAAACCCAGTCCGATTAACAAACCTAAAACCTTCATGAATATATCCATTCATCCACCATCCTATTTATAATACTATCAAAAAAACATTAAAAATTAAATCGAATTAAACAAAAAAACATCGCAAAAATCTTAAAATTTAACAGCTAGCTTTAGGAGAGAATAATAGCTGAAAAAATAACGGGGAGTTTATTTAAGATCGCGATGTTTTATGGCGGTCATTGACGACCTGCAATATTATTATATCTTAAATATGATAAAAATAAACCCCAGAAATAATTTTTTAGAATAATTAAATACTAGATTTTATTTTTTGGAAATATTGTGATGAAATTGGCTCCCCCCGAAGGGTTATTCTCAACATGAATGCTTCCGTGGTGTTTTTCTATAATAGCCTTTGAAATCGTTAATCCTAATCCGGTATGTCCTTTTTGTCCAATAAAGAATCTCTCAAAAATTTTCTCTTTTTCTTGTTCAGGAACACCGATACCGTCATCAATAATTTCAACTTTATATCTTTCATCTTCGTGATTTATCTTTATTGTTATTTTGGATTTGGCATATCGTATACCGTTTGACAATATATTGATGAATGCAGTTTCTAATCGTTCAGCTTCACCTTGAATAAAACACTCTTTATCTTCTAAAAAGATCAATTGAATGTTTGAATTCATTGCTTCAATTTGGACTGAGTTCAAAGCGTCACCAATAACATTGACTAAATTAATTTTTTTCGATGGTAAAATATACTCGTCAGATTCTATTCTTCCCATTAAAAGTATCTGATCAATATTGTTCTTGAGATGCTCAGTTTCTTTAAGGATAATATCTAATCCTTTTTGTTTTTCATCATCATTAAGAACATTGTATTTAATTCCTTCAGTATAGCCATAAATATTTGTAAGCGGAGTTTTCATTTCATGACTGAAATTATGTAAGAATTCCCGCTGATAATCGCGGTATTTATTGAGCCTTTCCCATGCAGACTCCATTGATTCTCCTAAATCACTAAACTCTTTAATGGTGAATTTGTCGATTGGCTGCATCGGTCTTTCGGGTGATATCATGTTCGCATAATCTCTAATTATGCGTACAGGATTTACAAATGACTGCGAAGCATAAAATATGACTGTTGAAATGGCCAAAACAAAGAAGTAAACTCCAAGTAATGATGTAAAATAGACACTATTAGGTATAGTTTCAATAATACTCTCGCTTCGGAGAACATAAATATCATAATTCTCACTCACTAGTAATCCGACGGTGTAGTAATATGCTTTGTCATCGACCCTTAATCTCCATACATCATATTTTTCTGAAGTAAGTATTCCTTGATGAACATTCGGAATTGAATCAGTAAAAGTCGATACGACTAAATCCTCGTCATCATATATAATGATTTCAACTCCGGTGATATTTTTGATATTTTCGACTGCCAGACTATAGTCAGTAAAATCGTTATTATTTAGGTAATTGATGACACTCTCGTTAAGAGTAATTACATTATTATAAAGTAATCTATTAAGTTGGACTCGAATAACAATCCCGGTAATAAACGATGAAATTGAAAACACGATAAATATTAAAATCGCAAAATAGAGAACTAATTTACTTTTAATATTCATCGTTATTTTCCTCGATATTAACTTTATATCCATAGCCAAATACCGTAGATATCTGAACGGTTGAATTGACTTCCGCTAATTTTTTACGAATTCTCTTGACCAAATCATCGACACTTCTCGTGCCTTCGATAACTTCCCATTTCCATATTTTTTTTAACAGCTCTTCTCTTGAAAAAGCTTTTGGAGATTCAATTGAAAGTAAAAGAAAAAGATCGTATTCTTTGGTGGTCAATTTTATTTCCTGTGTATTCACTCGTATTAATCTTTGAGATAAATCAAAATGAAGATTACCTAAATCAAATGATCCTAAACCCACGTTTTTTTCAGAATGTGCGCTTCTTCTGATTAAACTTTTAACACGAACCGCAAGTTCTCTTCCTGAGAAAGGTTTTGTTAAATAGTCATCTCCACCGATTTCAATGCCCAATATTCTATCGGTTTCATCTCCTTTCGCACTTAAAAAAAGAATAGGAGTAGTATACTTTGTTCGTATAATTTTACATATATTAAAACCATTAATATCCGGCAGCATGACGTCTAGGACAAAACAATCAGGGACTTTTGAATCTAGCCGCGTTAACAACTCATTTCCGTTTTGAAATGATTCTACTGAAAACCCTTCAAATATTAAGAATTTTTCGACGAGATTTCGGATATACTGATCATCATCTAAGACAAATACTAATTTATTCACATTATCATTCCTTTAACAATTATAATATCATAAAAACTTAAAAATCGTTTCTTATATTCGAAAAATGAGCAAACTCATTGAATGTTAAAACTCCACGTTTTATAATTAAACCATCAATAAAAGGAGGAAAAAAATGTCAATATATAACTTTTCAGTTCTCGATGCATCGAAAAATAAAGTATCTCTATCTGAATATCAAGGAAAAGTACTTTTAATTGTTAATACAGCTACTCATTGTGGATATACTCCTCAGTACGATGATTTACAAAAATTATATGAGAAATATCATAATCAGGGATTTGAAATTCTTGATTTCCCCTGCAATCAGTTTGGTGGTCAGGCCCCAGAAGGCATAGAAGAGTATCTTGATATTTGCCAAACCAGATTCCACATTAAGTTTAGGACATTCGACAAAATAGAAGTCAATGGCTCTAATTCACATCCGCTGTACGAATATCTTAAACAAGGGAAAAATATTCGTTGGAATTTCACAAAATTCCTAATCGATCGTGAAGGGAATATCGTTCAAAGATTTGATTCAAAAGACAAACCTTTCAGTTTTGAAGAAGATATTAAGAAGCTGCTATAAATACGATATAAAAAACGTCTGAACTTGAAATATCCGTTCAGACGTTTTAATTTTATTTTTGATCTTCTACTTTTGCTTCTAAAGGAGTTTCAAGTAACCAGGGATTTTCGATAATTTTCTTAAATTCACGTAATGAATTAGCATTATATAATCCATCACAGATTCTTTCATCAATTATCGCTCCGACTTTCATTATTTTAGCAACACCAAAAGTATGAGATTCAGCATCCAGAACGACTGGTTCATAAGATTCTTTTCCCATTCCTAAAAATAGGGAAGTAGTACCAAAATTATAAATATGATGAACTACATAACTCATTTTAATCGACTTCATATTGGTAATGAATACCGAAGTATGAAAAGGACTTACATTAAGAATTGATTTTGGCAGCATACCATGTTTATCTAAGAATTTTAAAAATCCAACTGCCATTTTAATCAAGAAGTTTGGTACCATTGTCAGTATTTTAGCGGTTTTATCTGTACCATTTACAGCTGATCCTTTAGCGTTTGTTAAAACTTCTTTCTCAATCATGTCACGTATTTCAGAAACTGTTTCAGTTCCTTTAAACGTAATTTTTATGGTTGTCTCATCAGCCGTATCTGTTAATGATTTTTTAACTGCCAATGATACTTGAATATCATTACGCTTGAAAATTCTACCATTCATTATAAAACGATTGAGTTTTGGTCTTAATGCCAAAACCCGGACTATAGCAGCGATAACTAAGTGCATATATGAATATCGGTCACCTAGTCTCCTTTTTTCAAATATAAAACTGTCAAGATGCTCACAATTCACATCTAATACTGTCCACACCTGTGCGTCACTTCGTTCTGGCATAATATGTGGAACAAGTCTCATTACTGGATCAATTGTTTTTATTCTTTTTCCGTCATTTCTATATCCAAACATACTTTATGTCCTCTCAACAAACCGATTAAATATGATTTTATCATATTCATAATATCATTTCAAGATAATAAAAAGAATTGTGGCAATCTTGTAAAGAAACTTGTCGATAATATTTAGATTTGATATAATAATATAAATATGGATGGTGTGAATATGAACAACAAAAGAATTACTTATTTATTATTTCCTTTTTTACTTGTTGCAGTTATGTTAATTATTACTTATTGGGGTAATCAATGGTATGCAGAGATGGCTGGAGTCGTTGGTGTTGATTATAGTTTTGTGTTTAAAAACTTTAACGATAGTGTTCCTTTCATTGCATGGACTATCTATCCATATACGATAGCATATCCGTTTTGGGTGGGTACCTTCTTTTACGTTGGTTATCGAAATAAGCAGAATATCTATACTCTATTAACTATTATTGTCGTTTCATTTGCTTTATCTGGTCTATTTTATTTCTTTTTCCAATCAGATGTACAGGCGTGGCGAGAAACCTCAGGACTTTTTACTCGTTCAGATTTATCATTTACAGAAAGTTTTGTGTTATCAATATATAATGCTGCCGGGCCAAGAAATGCTTTACCTTCATACCACTGCATGATGAGTTGGTTTTGCATTTTAGGTGCAAGGATGGATAAAAAGATGCCGATATATTCAAAAATTATCATTTGGGTTTTGGCACTCGCTATTTGCATTTCAACTCAGACGCTTAAACAACATTATATCATCGATCTCATCGCTGGAATTGGTGTAGCTGAAATCCTATACTGGGTATTACGAAAGACAAAATTAGTCAGTTGGTTTCAGAATCAATTTACTAAACTTAATATTAAGTTAAATTTAGAATGGGATGAATCAAAATAAAAAAATAGAAGGTCTTGCAGGAAAT
>CALEZX010000033.1 GCA_937928185.1 uncultured Caryophanales bacterium | reverse complement strand
GTGAAATAAGTAGTATCATCACCTATAGTCATTAAAGTTACCTGACCATAAGAATTGTAAGAGGGGGTTGATGAAACATTATTGTATGTGACCCCGTCAATTAAATCACTTGAATTTTCTGACAACTCAACAGTTGTATCATCAGGCAAATCAATTTCAGTTGGAGTTGATGCATATTCTTTTAAATCATCATAATGGTATTCGGTTCGATCCCAACTAGATGTTTGAATGGCGGTTAAGTTTCCATATTCATCGTACTCGTAATTAGTATATGAATTTTCAAAGAATATCTGAAGTCCATCAAAATATACCGAACCCTCACCTTTATACTCCATGAATACATTTATCCAGTAAGTATTCTCATTAGGCATAGTTACTTCAGCAAATTGATATTGCCAACCTTCGATAGAAGTATCAAAAACAATGTATTCGGTTTTGATAATTGTCCCAGCATATTCATCTCCGTAAATATATCTGACTGTATCTACAAAATCTATTCTTATTCTTAAAAACCTATCATGACCATCAATGTAGTCATCTGATGTTATAGTCGTTGGAGTTCCATTAGATAATGCCCAAGATCCTATTACTAGTTGGCCTTGTTCATCTAGTACTGAAGTATCTAGAAAATCAGAAATACAAGTAACTGCTGATCTAGTTTCTAAACCGGAGCCTTCTATTTCTACTGCATAATCTCCAAGAATTCTTTCATAATAGTTATCATTAAGAGTTTCAGTATTAACTCGAAAAATATTATTCGTGTCACTAAAAAACCATCCAGGTAAATCATCATATGTTCCTGTCATTTCAAACGAAGCATTGTCAATCATATTGGTCCTGTTATCAACAAATCCTTCATATATTTCAATGTTATCAAAATATGCTAACCCTGAAGAGTGATTAACCAATTTAACTGTTATCTCAGTATTATCGCTGTAAACACCAAAAGTGATGGTAACCTTAGTCCATTCACCATCATTCGATACATATGTTATTGCGCCACCATAATCCTCGCCATCCACATCTATCCATACATTACTGTTTGAGGCCATGTTTATAACATATCCAGTCAGAGTATATGCCCCAGAGTCAAGAATTATAGTTTGTTCAAAATGACCATAATCAGAAGTATATCCTCTTAGTTTAGCTGAATAATTTCCAAATAAGAATTTTACATCCGAGTGATCGTCTTTATCCAGTTCTCTTAGTTCACCTAAATCATCTTCATATATCCAACTAACATCCATACTTGAACTATCATATTCAAATCCATGATTATTAATTGGATTAAAGAGATTTGATTGAGGATCCGATTGAGATACGAGAGAATGATTGATTTTGTAGTTTGGTTCGCCATCGATAACTAGGTATTCTACTTCATTTGTATCTTCAGAACTAAATATGTTCAAATATTTATAATATTGAGCGTTCCCGTCACTATCTAAAATATTAACTGTATGACCAAAATCATCAAACTTATAGATAAGAAAATCATCGTTTTGATCAGTAATAATTGTTTCTTTTAAATTGTAAGTATAATCTATCTCAGAAAAATATGAGCCATTATATGATGATTTAATTTTTGTTACTTTATTGGTTGTTGTATTATAAAAATACTCTACTCTATCTTGACCATAGATATAAATTCTTTCTATCCTACCATTATCATCATAATTATAATATATGTAATCGTCTAAGGTAAACGAATCGTTATTGTCAAAATCTTTATAATGATAGATTATTTTTTGTGAATATACATTATGCTCAGAAACATATTCATATGAATATACGATTTTTTCTAAATTATGTGAATATGTACTATCCTGGTAGACACTTAAAATCGCTGTATATATTCCATAATTATTATATGTGATATTTATCGCATTGTTTGACATATCTTTAATTTTCGTAATTCTATCTGGATATGTCGTATCCCTCGTTATGTAGATTGACTGATTGGTTTCCTCATTTCTTATTGATGTAAGATATCCTGAAATATTATATACTTGTCTAATGTTATCTGGTGTTTGTATAAATTGTCCCCCAAAATCGCCGTAACCATACTGTCTAACAAGGATATCTCCAGAGCCATCTTCTGCAATATAGCAATAATTAACTCCGGGATATGATGTTTGAAAGCGACTGTCGCATGCAATGGAATGATAATACACTATATTACCCGTATAATCTTGAGCATAGTAAAGCCCTAGATTACTATCATACTTAACATATGAATTATAAGTAATATTCCATCCGGAACCATATCCGATATTTGTGTCTCTATTAAGAATATTATATCCAAAATTTAATGACAGTGTTTGTCTTTCGGTCTCAAAACTTAAGTCATTTCTAACAACATTTAATAGTCCAGTATAATCAGATACATAACTGGTAGAATATTCTCCAATTTGTTGTGAACTGTAAGTCCAATAGTCTTTAAGTCCTTCAGAGTTAGTGTATCCAATTGTTAATTTAGGTCCAGTTACAGTTGAATATTCGAGCGAATCAAAGAACACATAATCTGTTACGCTTTCATCTTCAGTCCTTAATTCGATTACACCATCGCTAACACCATCTTCATACCAAGAATATATCGCTTTGGTAATATTCATAATATATTCTTCGCTAGTTCCATCAGTAGGTAACACATACAAATAATCAATTATCTTGTTATCTACGTCAATCAGGTTTTGACCACTAATTGAGTCATATGATGTCGTCTGATTTACCATTCTAGCACATATTTGACTTGTGCTCTCAACGTAATTTGAGTACAAATTCAATTTTAAATGTGCATAATTTATAACAACATCCTCTGGTAATGAATCTATTGCAAACTCAATATAACTTCTATATTTGTATGTCCCATTATATCCAGATTTAATATAACTTGTCGTTGAATTACTATTACTCGTTCCGTAAACATATTTATCCCTAATATTTGTGTTGTTTGTTTCAAGCACAATACTTGGATCGATTGTCACTGGATAACTAGCAGTTTTTAACCACTCATCATTAGGTGTGATAGTGATTTCATAAGTTTTATTGCCAGATTCAATCAGTTTATATTCAATTAAGTTAGATTCATTTGTCTTGTTGTCAAACATAAAAAAGTCACTAAAGGTAAAAACCACCTCATTTTCATCGTTAATGAATGCTATGTTTCCATCTTCACTTTCTTGCAGTGACAAGTTTTTCAACTTATACTCGAAAGTCAAACTATAATTCTCTATATATTTGTTAAGAATTATATTTTCCTTAACCTGACTGCCCGAAACAATATATTCAACATCAACATTATTTTGTATTTTAGAATACAAAACTGATTGACTTTTATTGATCACTTCTTTTATGTTTATAGGGGTTACTTTTGAATCCTCATAATTAATTTTTGATGATTCAATATCTATTAGATTCCAATCAATTTTATAATTTCCGTATGATAATTTGATTTGTTTATCATCATCAAGTTTTTTTGGAAACTTTAGTTTGAATGAATTTGCGGTGATTTCAAATGAATCGCCATCTTCGATAAGACTATTATCTATTTCTTTCCATTGTCCACCTTCAAAATAATGTATCACATCGTTATAAATTGCTACCTCATATGAACCGTCTATTTTTTTAAATGTCTTTGTATTCGCTGTTCTTTCAGATATTATTTCATTCTCGATAGTAACTTGACTAGCATCAAAACCTGAATCTGTAGTTGTTGGATAATTTAGCTTTTTATCTGAATTCAGTGATATATTTTCTTCTACTGTACCTAATGAATGAACAATCATATTGTTTTTAGGAATTATACTTCCTGCAATCATAAACAAACAAAGCATGACACAAACAATTTTTCTAAACATGGCTCTTTTCTCCTTGTGTTTTTTGAATTTACCAAAAAACGCACGTTTTCACGTACTTTTTTTGTATGATATATTATTGATTTTATATTTATTAAATTCTTCTGTTTTCAATGTGAGTACTATTAACTAAAAAAACTATTAATTATGTCCCAATAACTTGTAGGTAACCATCCCTGCTTATCATTAACAACCTTGATTACTAAAATGTGATCATTTTTATCCAAGCATTTTCTTAGTTCTCCACTAAGTGAATCTGCATTTCCTGAATACTTAACAATCCAAGAAGATTCTACATACTTGCATGAGCCTGAACAGATTTCTTTAATTTTCTTTTCAAGATTGAGATAATTTTGACCTTGTGAATTCAAATCATATGATATAGAATATACTGGCACATTTACTCCTCTTTTCAATCAGGATTATTGAGTAATTCTTTTAAGTTCAAAAGTATTTCATAACTTTTCAAATGAGCTTCTTTTGAAACAATAAAATTACTGGATTTTATTTCATCAATCTTATTTGTATACCAGTTCACTAAATAATCAACTAATATAACAAGTAAGTGTTTATCCTTTGGATAATCAATGCTCAAAAGTTTTTTTGCATAGCTTTTAATGAAATTATCGTTTGAATATTGTATGATTGTCTGCGATAATCCATCAAATTCAAGTGTTATAAGTTCCTCAATTGTCATTTTATTCGATAATAAAAATCAAATACGAAAACGTAGATTAAAATCTACTGTTTTCTTGCTTGCTACTTATCTATTGTGATTCGATTATTACTTCTTCATAATCAATATCATCAAATCCATCAGCGCGAATAGCAACATGATTTGAACAAACAAAAACGAAAAGACATAAGAATAAGGTAGCAAGTATCACTATTCTCTTTTTCATTTTTGCCTCCTTATGTGTTTATGGTATAATAAAAACATAAGTTTGCATAGGACCTGGTAGTTCCGTTTTTCAAATAGTGAGGTTACAATGGATAGAATAAGACAACGCTATATGTTTCACTTAGACAATATAAGACGTAAAAAAAACATCA
>CALEZX010000032.1 GCA_937928185.1 uncultured Caryophanales bacterium | reverse complement strand
ATAGCATTAAATTACTATTTAATCAACTAGATAAAGAAAAATGGAGTCGCAAACTTGAATAAGTAAAGGGTTAGTAGACACAAAAAAAGAAATTAATGGAAGTCCAGTTCAGTGCGATATTGAATTGGACTTTTATATTCTAAAGCACAAGCCAATCTTTTTTGATTATAGTATTTTACATAATCACGGATAAGTTTATGTATGTTTTTAGTTTTTGCCATATCGAAATCAATTTTTAATTCATCTTTAATCCAGCCATTAATAGCTTCAATTACCGGATTATCTGTTGGTGTAGCTGTTTTTGACATGGAACGTTTTATGGTATAATGTAATCGAGCATTATATGCTCTTGAGGCGTATATGGTACCTTGGTCCGAATGCAGAATCGTTTCCAGGTCATTATACCCTCTTTTTTCTTTTTCAATTTGAAATCGATTTAACGCCATAAAATGGTTTTTAACTCCAGAACCTTTCTTGCCAATTCTTAAATCATAAGCGATAATTTCGTTATTCAAAAGATCAATGTAGAGATTCCAATCATACTCTCTTCCTTGATGATGAAAACATGTTGTATCAGTACATACCTTTTCAAATGGTCTTGATGCAAAGAAATTACCATTCAATAAATTCGGATATATTTCATGTTCCTCTCCCGACTTTTGAAACCAATTCTTTCTAGCCGCAGAACGTATTTTTAGTTCTTTACAGCACTTATGACATAACCAATTACTGATTATCCAACCGGTCTCATTTCTGATGTTTTTGGCGATATTTCGGTATCCGTAAATTTTATGTTCATCATGTACTGCGATAATAAATGGTTTTAAATTCTCGCGATTTCGCTCATATCGATTGAGTTTTCCGTTTCTTTCAATCCATTTGTAGTATCCACTTCTCGAAACTTCTAAATACTCGCTTAAAGATTGAATATTGTAATCAATAGATAATAACTTAATTATTTCGTATTCATTTTGGATCGTCTTCTTTGTTTTATGGTCTCCACCTCTTCGGTGGTATAACCTTTTTTTAATCGCTCTACCTCAATCCTTAACTTCATATTCTCATACTGTAATTGTTCTATCGCTGTCAGTTCTTTCCTCTTTGAATACCTTGTCAATGGATTCCCTGGTTTTCTTTTGTTTTCTAACGCTTCAATCCCGCCTTCTTCATATTTCTTAACCCACGTACATATCATCCCATCACTTATATTATTCTGCTTTCCTAATTCTGTTGCACTGATTTCCCCTGATAAGATTAATTTCACATATTCATATTTTGCTTCCTTACTCCAGTATCGATTTGTTCCACCTTTCGGGCGCCCCATATAAATCACTTCCTTCTTAATTATATTTAATCACTTATTCATTCAAAAAGTACTAATTCTGTCAGGATTGTGGGTCAATAAAAAGAACAATACAAAAAAGATGTTAATAAACACTTTTTTTGTGTCTACTAACATCTTATCACTTCACGCAAACTCCATCTTTTTTTTAGTTAATAAAATTTTTTAATCTTATTCGGTTCTA
>CALEZX010000031.1 GCA_937928185.1 uncultured Caryophanales bacterium | reverse complement strand
TGTTACTTTAAGAAGTAAACGCCACTCATTATCTTACAAAATAAAAGAATAATGGATTTTTGAGATAGTAGAGGTAAAAACAAAATAACTACTTTCTTTTTTATGACATTTTATGTATTATAATAGTAGATTACATAAATATTGCCACGACTAAAAACGTGCGTCATAAACTAATTTTAGTACTAAACGCAACGAAAAAAAGTTGAGTTCTAGTCGATTGAGATAGATTTATTTCAATCAGTAATTGATTACCGTTTTAGTGTTACGTCTTCCAAAGGGATCCTCTTTATTGAGAGAAGATTAAGAATATCCGTTGGAAAGTATTGCTTGAAGACATCGATAGGGGTTTTCCATTTCAAAGATTCCCGGGGATAGGAATTGATCATGGAAAACATAAAGTCGATGTCTTTTTGTGTTAAATCAGATAGCCCACGTCCTTTAGGAACGAGATAACGAAATAACTCATGATTGCGTTCACAGCCGCCTTTATCACCTGAATTATAAGGTCTAGTATAAAAAACACTAGAATAGACTTCGCCTGTTTCTGAATTGATAGAAGCGGGAATTAAATCGTCAAATTCAAATCCATTGTCAGCTAAGATTACTTCAAAAAGAGGAGTAAACCATTTCCCTAGTTCTTGCTGTAATTTTTGAAGAACTCTAGTCACTGATGTTGGTCGTGAATTGGGAATTAATATACCCAATTGAAGATGGCTTTGTCGATGGTAAATCGTTAAGAGTTTTGTCTCTTCTGATATGAGTCCATGTACGGTATCCATTTCGATGATGGATGCGATGCGATGGGTATTAATATAGTCAAGAAAATAAGGATAGGTATGTCCATATTTAAGCAGTGGATTCAGACTACTGGGTCTTCTTGATTCATATTGCTTTTTAGCTTTAAATGTAACTGCGTGCAGTAAATCGATTCGTCTAATCGTCATGACACCTCTATCAATCCATCTTCTTACCGTCGCAGTCGAGACGGGGAATGCATGTGGATATTGAGAATGAATGACCTCGATTGAACATTTTCTCTTGATATAGGGCCTTAACCAATCATTGAATGCTTCAATCTTTGCTTTGCTTAATGATAAATGACTTCTTGTTTTTTTCAATCGTTCCATTCGACTTTGATAGACTAAAACTGGATTCCATAGATGTCGCTCTTTGCCACAATATACTTTTGATTCACAAAAATCGCAGATAAATGGAAAATGACTTAGTTTCTCACAAAGATATTTTTCATATCGATCACATACGTCTGGACAGCGTTTCATTGTTTTTTTACATTCTGAGACATACTTACAATCGCGAAAATGAAAACTAAGTGAATAACTCTCTCGCTTTTTAACTTCAATGTTATTCGCTATCAGTCGATATAATGTTGAAGAAGAGATCTTCATCTTATTTGCGATTTGTGATGCACTCAAATCTAATGAGATGTATTTATAAATGGTAAGTAAATCATCATAGCCGAGTCTTGACATAGACACCTCGCTTTCTTCGACTAGAACTCATGCTCATTATAAAAAATCTAATTCTTAATGTAAATGCAATTTATTTTTCTCTTTGTTGCATTTACTTTACATATTAACT
>CALEZX010000030.1 GCA_937928185.1 uncultured Caryophanales bacterium | reverse complement strand
AAATCGTGGTTTACTATAACCTTATGATACACTTCAAAATCGTGGTTTACTATAAACTCGTGATACACTTCAAAATCGTGGTTTACTAGAATATTTTGATACACTTCCAGGCTCTGGTTTACTATATTATAATGATGCACTTCAAAATCGTGGTTTACTATAACCTTATGATACACTTCAAAATCGTGGTTTACTAAAGTCACGTGATTTATATTTAATGACTATTATTTATAAAGCATTTTCTTTAAACGATTAAAAAATGATTGTGATTGACGATAATTCTTTAATTTTGTTTGATAATTGATAACGGCTAATGCATTTGAAAAACCAATTGGTTGTCCTTGACGAACCATATTGCTTAATCTTTCTAATTCTTCGTCTCGTTCTGGATATTGTTTTTTTGAAAACAACATATTTACTCCTTTACTAGATCTTGCAGCCAATCAAATCAATAATAACCTGAAAACAATTTTTATTATTGTTTATAAGTTTTGTTTTATTATCATTTATTTCTAAATCATTATCAGTCAGAAGTATTTTATATTCAATTAAAGATTTAATACTTCTTTTACAAACTTCTTTTATATGATCAGCATTAATTATTTTATTAATTTTAATCCATTTATCATCTTTAAATTCTTCAGTTGTAATACTTATTTGTTTTTTATTTACAATTTTAATTATCTCGTCAATAGTTTTAATTTCAGGATTATCTTGAAGAATTTTTCTAATTCGTAGAATTATTTCATTATTAAATTTCTTTAATAATGATCTATTACAATCATCTATTAATTTATATCTATTAGCATCAACATAATATTCATAACATGCTAATAGAATTTCATCAACAGACATTAATTTAACAGTACCATTAACATCACACATAAACATATTAATGTTAAGATTTTTAATTAAATATTTATTATAAATTTCTTGATAAAACTTTTTATAATCAGTTTGTTTTTTAATACTTTCAATTTCAATTTCAATAGTTTTCTTTGATAAATCTTTAATATATAATCTATCATCATCTTGTAATGAATTGAATGAATTTAAAGGAACTCGACCATAAACATATAACTTTTTACCAATTATTTTTCCCCTAGGAATAACTGTTATAGTACCAGTTCCAGTATTCAATATTGATTTCGCATCCTTATCATCTTTCAATACATCACAACCATCTTTTTCAAAAGTTGGATATATAATTGGTTCATCACCTTTTTTATCAATCAACCATTTTAAACGTTTTGCAAGATCTGATAATTTATATCTTGGAACCATAGTTCTATGAAATGCGATACCAGAATATATTCCACCATTACCAACTAATCCAATTGGAATTGGACTTGGAAGAAATAATGGTTCTACTGCATATTCATATTCATCATGTTCTACGTAATCAATTAACTGAAAACAAAAATCATCAACCCATTTTTTAATTTTGGCTTCAGTATACCTATACGCAGATGCTTTAGCATCAATTAATCCCATAGAACCAAAATTTCCTTGAACATCAAGAAAACCTTGTTCATATAAAGATACTAAGGAACCATATGCGCTAGAATCACCATGTGGGTGATATGAACCAATAATATGACCAACAATCTTTGCACTTTTTACTGTTTTAGTCGATGATGCTATTTCATGAAGACTTAGTAGAATTCTTCTATATACAGGAGTTAAACAATCCATATAAAATGGAATTTGTCTAAATCTACTAAGATATCTACCATATTCGGTATAAAAAATTGGAATTGCTTTTTCCACGAAAAATCTCCAAATGTTGATGACTACCTACTTAGAGTAGGTAGTCTTTAGATTTTATTCTTCAACAATTCTATTTAACAGAATTATTGATTCTAATTCTTTAATACCACCAGTTTCTCTTATTAATTTACTTATAAAGTATAAAACATTTGGTATTCTTTTTTCAGGATTATTAATACAATTTTTTACATCATATGTATTAAAAGTATATCGTTTATTGACTATTGATATTTCACAATATCCATCACCTTTTTTTTCGTAACTTAATATTTTGTTTTTGTATTTTTTATAACTAACCATCATATTATCAATACAATTACATAATTTATCAATCACAACTAAATCTTTGTCACTTGGTTCTTCAGTTAATATATCTTCGTATTTTTTAAATCTTTGAATAAAATGAAACTTCGGTCTTATACCATCTATTGATGTTAACCCCGCAGAATAATAATTTATTTCTAACTTATTCAGAATTGTTTCATGATTTTCAATGAAAAACTTTAGTTGTTTCACAAATCTTAATTGATAACTTTTAAAATCTTCTAAATCAGTTGGTGCATAATTTTTTAACAATTTGTCAGAATATACATCAAATAGTTCACAATTTGTATTATAATTCAAAATATAATTAAATGTAAAAATATTACTAGGTAATACAAATTTCAATTTAAAAGTTTCTTTATATGGTACTCTTAAATAATTCTCATATTTAGTGTCTTTATCATATCCAAATCTAATTTGGTAGTTATAGTTACCTTTTATTATTGTTTTTGTATATGATGTCGTAATATCATCAAATGTTTTTCTTCTTTTACTAAGAGACAATGTATATTCGTCATACATTCTATCATATATTTCATGCACATACATTCCATTATTATAAATATAAAATAATATCGAAGCAATTTGATCGAAAGTATATTCTCTTTTTATTAAAATATCACTACCAATAACTGGTTGCTTTTTAGACATTAACAATTTCCTCCACTTCTGGAAATTCTGCTACATCATTAAATTCATTTAATGGTTTAAAAAACCTTGTTCGAATCTTGCCGCCATAAAATTCAGTAATTTTATTAATAATTTTTATATCTTTTTTACCTTTATTTAAATTATCATTATCAAATACTATTTTAATTTCATATTCATCTAATAAAAAATACATTAAAATCAATTTCTCAATATTATTAATATAGTTCTTACCATTTATACTTATAAATAAACAATCTTTAAATATATCATTATATAAATATAAATTAATTATATCAAAAGGACCTTCACAAATACAAATACTATTATATCTATTTATATTTTGAAAATAATATAAATTACTTGTATTGTTATTAATTTTATATCTTAATTTATTATTATTAATATATCTAACTAATACGTTTTCACCTATGTAGTTTGTAAATTTTACTATTATATCATTATTAATTTTAGTAGGTGTTAATAGAAAATCTAAATAATTTATATTATTTCCAATTCTATTATTCAAATAGTTTTTAAATATTTTATAATCATTATAATTATTTTTTCTAAAATTTATATTATCATCTATAATTTGTTTTTTTACCGATTTTATTTTGTCGGCAAGATTTACAAAATCCTTCTTTTTATAATAATCTTTTACTACATTAATTTTAATAAACTGAGATATAAAATCAATCACACTTTGATCATCAAATCCTGTTTGTAACAATAAAGAAATTAAAGTTCCAGATGTGTTGCATCTAAAACAATTAAAAACAGGATAACTACTAGATAAATATAAATGTCCGTGTTTCAATGCATTCTTTCGAATAGCATCATCACAAAAAGGACAATGACACATATATTCATTAGATAGTTTTTTACCCATATTTGGAGACATTCTTTTTAAATGATCCATTACAGGTGTTAATAAAAATAAATTAAAAGTATGCACATTAAAGTCAAACCTTTTCAAAAAAGTTAAAATTTAAATAAAATTTAAATACTATATAACTATTTCTATATAAAAACAGAAATAATTAAAATTATCCATAGTTTATCTGCCAGACTTGATAAGCTATTGGAAATTCTTTTTCACTAAAAAATAAACGAGCATATCCATCGCTATTTTTTAAAGCCTCTATACATAGTTCTTCTGTCATAAATTCTTTTTTGACATAATCTAATGCAAAACCATCACCTTTAACTGCTTCTAAACATAATTCGTAATCTTGATTTTTAACAAATTCTAAAGCCATTGGATGATTTCTGACCGCTGCTAAACACATTTCTTTGTCTTGACATTCACAATATTTTAAAAGAATACCACATTTTTTAACACTTTCGAAACATATTTCGTATTCGTTTCGACACTTACAATATATTAGATTAAAAGGCGATTCTTTTATTTTCCTTAAACAGAATGATTTATCTGCCCATCCTTCTTTCAAAGAAACCTCCAAACATTAAAAAGTGGGAGACCGAAGTCTCCCGAATTTCAACTAAACACCATCGTAGTACGCACAGTTCTTTTCAGTTTCAAATAATTTAACTCGAATTCTATAATAATTAGTAAATTTAATACTTTTAAAGAAATCAATCAACTTATCATGAATATATTTAGAAAGATTTTCAACAGTTGATGTTGGAAATTCTTTTGGTAATATATGTACCTTTTGTTTAATTGTGTTGATATAAAAATTTTCTTGTTCTTTTTGTCCAACTATAACAGAATGATCAAGTTCTTTATCAATGACTTCTTTTTGAAAATCTTTTAATCTATTAAAATCTATAATAAAACCATCATCATCTAATTTATATGCATAAATTTTAATAAAGCATTTATAAGAATGTCCATGAATACTTTTACAAGGATGACCATCTTCTAAACACGAAAGAGTATGTGCAGCTTCAAATGTAAATTTTCTTTCAATACAATGCATTGATATGCCTCCTACTAAAAAAAATGGCCACCGACATTATATCGGTGGCACTTGTTAGTTATTTGTTAATTAATCAAAATTTTTTATACCACAAACATGCTCGACTCTTCTTCGAATAGCATTGGTCATAAAATCAATAATTTTTTTAATAGATTCTTTTGACATATCTGTGCTTTGTTTTCGTTCGTTATTAAAAAGCGTATAATATTCTGATAAAACATATCCGAGACTTTTATCATCAGATATTTTTAATTCGTATAATTGTTCTTCTAAATCTCTATTAACATCATACATAATCACAGTCCGCTTGTTGTAGAATATATTCAACAATTGTTTCTAATATTTTATCAGTTTTTTCTACACTCCAATCTGACCATGGTAAAGATGTTGGAGCTTGAGGTTGATCTATTGGTAAATTATCTTCAAAGTAAGTTGCAATAACAGAACCTAAACATTCTCCATCAAATACTTCTAACATACCGATACCATCAATTATTTTTTGTTTATCAAGCATATTCAACAGGGTCCTTGATATGATTTTCTTTGAAGGCTTCTATTCTTTCTTGACAACTACCACATTTACCACATGCTTTTTCTTGATCTTTATAACATGTTCTTGTTAATTCAAATGGAACTTCTAATTCCAAACCTAATCGACAAATATCGATTTTATTCATCTCAATAAATGGGGCATCTACTTGAACTCTATGACCAGTTCCAAGATATATACATGTGTCTAATGATTTAATAAATTCTGGGCGACAATCTTCATAAATCGCTCTGTCGCCCAGATGTACACCTAATGCTATTTTATTACAATCAAGACTCCATGCATATCCAGCCAAAATACTTGCAAATATGATATTACGTCCAGGTACAACTGTTCTAGACATTGATTCGTCTGAATAATGTCCTTCAGGAATATCATTACCAGTCAATAGTAAATCTGATTTAAATAGTTTTCCAATAGCTTCTGTTAAATCAATTAATTTATAATCAACTCCGTAATAATTTGCAATTTTTTCGGCAGCTTCATTTTCGTATTTATTATGTTTTGAACCATAACGAAATCCAAGACAATGAATACTTTTTGGATTATAAAATTGATCTTTGATGAAATATGCTAACATGGTCGAACTGTCTAAACCTCCAGATAATCCCATACATATTCCATCGTTATCGTGATAAGGCGTCATGCAATTTTTCCTTTAATTAAATTTGGCTTAAATTCGCCAATATCTTTTGGTTTAGACCTTGATTTTGATGGTTTAGATTTTGGTTCTGGCGATATTTTGAGATATGTTGTTTTGCTTTCAGTAACAACTTCATCAAAAAGTTCTTCACTCAATATTTCATTTAGGCGAACTAAATCTGTTTTTCGATTTATACGATCTACATATTTAATATCATATGTTTCATTTAATGCACTAATGTATACTTTAAATTCGTTTTTTTCTTTTTCATGTAGTAGTTCGTCTATCTTATCTGTAATTGAATCCTTTAGCTTTTTGAATTCTGTTTCTTTTGTTTTATATTCGACATATTTGCCAACAAGTTCTTCAAATACTGAATCATTCGTATTGTCCATTTTCAACCTCTAATTATGGTTATTACTGTTCTATTAATGACTTATTGGAAATATTTTAAATTTTATCTTTTCCTAGCACTTTTAAAATAAAATTTCCGATCATAAATAAAATAAAAATACAAAATATGCCAGAAACTACACACTCGATAAACGAGTTTAAAATTGTTGCGATAAAATTTAAAATAGCTAAAATCCTTATTTTATTTTGTTAATCATCATCCTTTTCGCGTTTGATGTATACATAAATTGATACAAATACTAGTACTATGCACCACGCGAACATCCACTCAATTAAACTACTCGTTCTTTCTATTAAAGAAAATAGCACTATAAAGTTCTCCACAATAGTTGTTCTATATGTTTATTTAAAACTGGTCTCACAAAATTAGTGTTAAATTTATCAGAATTAGAAAAGTCGACCAATTCTAAATAATAACCAAATCTTTCAACTAATGTTTGATAATATTTGTCTTCTTTGATTGTTGTATCGATCTTTTGAAGTTTTAAAAGATTTTCAAGAATATCTTTAATACCATCTATCAATACTGTTTTTAATTCTTTTCTACTTATTAATTTATCGTATTGAATAATTGATTGAAGATCAAATGATTCTAATATTTTAGGAATCAAAATATTAAAACAATCAACACAGACAAATCGATAAATTAAATGACCATTTTTATTTAGTTCTTTTGAATTTAAAATATAATCTTTATCAGCAAGAACTAAATAATTTTCTTGAACATAATCAATGATATCTTTAAAAATTTTAGTTTTAATTTCATCATTACTAAATTCAAAACTTTCAATAAAATCCTGACCAAGATTTTCAAGGTCTTCTAATTGATTAAATACAATTGATTTAATTTCAGTATATTCATCATTATTGAAATAATTATTTGGATCATAATACACCATATTTTCAACACTATTTATAGTGTTTAAATCAAACATTGAGTATCTCCTAGATTAATAGATTACCTCCAGTAGTGACTTCTAATTTTTCAATAACATTAATTTTAATTAATCCGGTATTACATTCAGTGATACTGAAATATTCTTCGTTTTTCAATTTTCCAATACTAATATTATAATCATCAGCAACAATTGGAAGAAACACACCAGTTCTTAAAGTAACCTCTGAATTAGTTTCATCCAGAGTTTTTGCTTTAGGATCTTTTAAATAATCACCGAATAGAAAAATAGCAGTATCTGGAACGTGTAATCCTTTTAGTTTATTATCTTGAATTAAATATTCAATAAAATTAACATCACTACTTAAACCATTTAATAGTCTACTTGTTTCTTTATCAATTTTGATATCCCATAATCCGACACAACCGTCAAAATCTGGCATCATTGTATCATCAGAATCTGTAGTGACTTGTTTTGGAAGAAATACTTTAATTTCACCATTTGTAATAATATATCTATTATTATCATCATCTTGAATAATATCGATATTAGAAGCATTTCTAAATTGTTTAAATAATTTTGTATATTTCTTTGGTTGAATAATTTCCAAATCTACTTCTTGATCATCAAATAATGTTGACATATCTGCATTAATAACAGCAGTTGAATATTTTTGAACTACTTGACTTTGTGTAATCTTGATCGAATCACTTGATTTATCAAATAAACTTAATACTTTAACAAACATATCGAATTTTGCAGGTGTAAAACTGAAAAGTAAGTTCTCTGGAATCTCTGTTCTTTCTTCAGGTTTATCTTCTTCAACAACAGTACTATTTTCACTATTATTAAAAGGATTAAAAACAGCCAATTATGCCTCCTTGCGGTTTAGAAATTAATTACAATATTATTTTGTTTATTTGTAACTGAATACGTGATACTTCGATTAACTTTTGAAGGATCAATTTTATTAACTTCTAAATATTTATTTATTGTTTTTGATAAATTTTTTGCGAATAGTTTTTCAAATTCAGGAACATCTTTTTCAGTATTTACTTGAATTGCAAATGAATTATTCATATATGATTTGTTAACAACTGATTTAATATTTTCTACATTTAGTTCAATAATTTCTCTTTTCATTTTTCGATCAATATTCAACATAACTATTTTCTAACTCTCTTTCAAAATTAACGTTAAAATTTCTAATTTACACAAGTTAATTTTTAAAACCTCCTTTTTAAGAAAATAAATGAATGAAAAGAGGAGAAAAAATAAATTAGTTCTCCTCTTTCAGAGAGTACTTAATAAATTTCTATATAAAAAAAGAGATTATAAAAATTAATCAACAGACAAACCCATGCCTTTCATATAAATATTAAATAAACTAGTTGTACCACCACCACCTGTTTGTGTTGGCATTGATGATAGTTCACCATTTGAAATAATATCACTATAAACTTTTCTTTTAGTTTTGTGATCATCACTTCTTAAAGTCAATAGTTCATTTAAACATTTATCGGCATCTAATGATAATAATGCATATATATCTTGACCACTAATTGATTGGCCGCCAGATCTTGCTTTTCCTTTTGTTGGTTGTTTTGTCAGTGAAGTATAAATATCTGCACCACGAATATTTGCAAAATCTTCACTAATATGTTCAGTAAATGTATAATAACCAATACCAACAGGAACTTCAATATCTGTATATGCATTTAATTCTGGAATAAATACTTTTTCATCTAGTGGAATATCAATAAATTCAGCAGCATCTTTAATTTTATTCATTTCAATATTTGTAAATGGTTCTACTAATAGTCTCAAATTAAAAGTATTGGATTTTAATTCTTGACGAATTTTATTCATACTACTTAATAGTTTTTCAACATCTTTATATATTTTTTCAGATGCTAATATTTGATAGACACCTAGTATTTTCTTTGATATAATATCGTTTGTTATTTTTGGATTAGATGCTAATTCCATACATTGCTTTTGTAAGAAATAGAATATTTTACCAATATATATCTCTTTAAGAAAAGGAATGTTTTTCCTACTAAAAATTGAGATTGGTGAAATAAAAACTTCAGGTTTTAATTGAGTTATTTGTGTTTGTGGTTCTTTATCTTTATCAATAAGGTAACTAACAACACCTTTACTACCATAACGATTAGTCATTTTATCACCGGTAGTAATTGAGTGTTCTTCTCGAATATAAAATACTATATTTGCACCAAGAAATTCTTTTCCACCTTTTAATTTATGACCACCAATTTCAAAATATGCATTATCCATATTATCTAAACTAGAAAGTTTTTCATCACTGTTTTTATTTTGTGATAATTTATTAATTAATTCACTATCTGTTTTTACTAATTTTTTATGCATATTTAATAATTTTGGATCAACATCTCTTTTAGTATTTAAGAATATTTTAATATCTACAATTTCTCCACTAAATGATGCGTGAAGTTTAATACTTTTACTATTTTGACTTAATAACATATTTTCTAATTCTTGATCTTCAAGATCAAAATTTTGTTCTTTAAAATATTCTTCTAATCCTAGATCGCTAACAAATTCAACTAAAATATCATTTACATCAACATGTTTTTTTTGATCTTCTATTTTAAGAACTTTTGTATTTGGTGGAACAACAATATTGATTGGTTTAATAATTGTTCTTTTTACTTTATTAGCAAGTTCATCAGTAATAGTATATGAATCTTCATGACAATAACCACGATAATTCATAAAACATACTGTTACATTTTTACCACCAGAATATACACCTTGATTAAAATTCTTTGTCCATGCTAATGTATCATTTTTCTTGAAAGAATCACCAATATTTAATGTTTTCATTTCAAGTTGAATAAAACTTCCTCTTTTTGTTCGACTTTTTCTAGGAATAATATCTAAATTTTCAATATTTCCATCTTTATATTGAATGCTAATATATTTATCAGGATCTACTTCTAATACTTTACCATCATCTTTAGCTCTATGAATAAATCTTGTTGATGAGATTTGTCCTGTTATATATTCACCACCAGTCACTAATAAAGGTATTTCACTATTTTCAATTGGAACCGTTTGTGTAGCATGTGTTCTAGCCATTACAAGACGATCACTATCCATACTATTTTGAAATGGTGTTAATGATTCATCTAATGACAATATTTCCCATGGTTTCAAACCATCAAGATTTCGAATACCATAATTACCATATTGATTTGTAATAGCAGGAGTCAAAGTATGATGATTAACTAAACCTACATCACTACTTTCACTTGTACTTGCCGCACCTAAATTTCCGTAACTTGATGGATGAATATTACGATGTTCTGTTTTAAAAGCAAATTTAGATGGTACACCACCTTTACCAGTTTTAATTACTCGACTCGATAATGAAATTTCATCAATTGGATTGAATGGTTCAGTATTTTGTAAAACACCACTTGTTGTTATTAAATTCTGAATAATAAAGTCTTCATGAATTTCAATCTTTGCTTCAGGATCTTCAAAATCAAATACTCTAGATCTGTATTTATTATGAGCCATTTTTAACTGTTTATACATTAAAGCAAAAATCATTTCAGATAATCGTGTTCTATAAATTGATAAATCAGATAGATTATCTGGTTTATTTTTGAATAACATATCAACAGCATCTTTTGACACCAATCTGACGAAATTTGTTGATAATCCTTCAAATTCTAATAAATCTTTTGTGATAGGATCAATTTCATTTTCAGTCATTAATGATATTAATCGTAATGCTCCACTTGCTTTTGTATAATTATTTATTATATCATAACTGGATTCTGCATTATTAACATCACCTTCGACAACATAGTCAGATTTTAGCGCCAAAACAATAAGTCCATTAACTAAACATTTTTTTCTAAAATTATCAGGATATATATTTAAATAGTTATTTTTTAATTTTAATGAATAACTAGCTTTACCATCAATTTCTTCATCAATACTATAATCAATACTTTCATCATTTAAACTATTTAATAATCCTTTTTGACTCCATAGATATAATAATAATGGTAATCTCAAACCGCCTAAATATATTTCTAAATAAGATATTTTTAATTGGGATTTATTTAATGTTTCACTAGGATCAATTTGTTTTAATTTATCAATTAATACATCTAATTGATATTCAAATTTAGTTACATTTAATTGTTTACCATTACTATCAAATAGTTTACTTGAATTTTTATCAATATTTATTTCAATATCTTTTGATTTATATACTAAATTGCCGGCAAGACCTATTATATCGTCATCATTAAATATAATTTTTTCATCATCAACAGATTTAATCATTTTAGGATATTTTAATGAAATATATTTAATAATTTTTTCAATGTCTGCTGCTGCAAATTTAAAGTTTCTTAAACTAATTCGAACAATAGCATAACTACTTAATAAACGTACTTCATTAGGATCTGTTTTAGTTAGTGGTTTAAGAAATTGCTGAGTTTTCATAATATAATGTGCATCTTTTATCTTAAAATATCTTTCACTAACTAATCCAGGAATCTTTAATTTTAAATTATATGGTTTACTATAACCACCACCCATATTTTGAACGGTAATAGTATATTCAATAATACGATCTTTACTATTATCCACTACTTGATGATCAATATTTTTGATTTTAATTGGAAAATTAGTAGTATTTTCTAATGTTTTAAATAATTTATCAACATTTTTATGTACAGTTTCAGTAAATTCAAATTTTTGTCTATATTGACCACAAGTATAATCTAAATCTATAATATTTTTAGGTTGTGTTATTTCATTCTTATACTCAGGAAATCTTAGTGGTACTTGATGTGTTTTTATATCTTTTAACTTATCAAATAATTTTTTTGGTTCGTGAATATACTCTTCTTTAATTTCATCAGTACCGTGTATTGTTTTATTAATTACTTGTAAAATAAGTTTTTCTGCATCACCTCTATTTAGTTTTTCTCTTTGTTCGTTGTTTTTATTTAAATGATTATCTAATGCAACTTTAACATTAGATAAAATAACTGGATCATCAATATTGTGTATCTTTAATAGTTTTTTTAATTGAGGTGTATTTATTTCAACTTTTATATTACCATCTTCATCAATAGAATTTTTAACATTTAATTCTTTAGTAACTAATTTATCAACTATTTGTTTTTCTTTTGATTTTTCTTTTGGTTCTTCTTGTTCTTCTTTCTTTTGGTCATCTTGTTCTTCTTTTTTTGGTTCTTCTTTCTTTTGGTCATCTTGAACAATTTGTTCTTTTGTTTCTATTTCATCTTCTACAAAATATGCTGGTATTTTTCTTATATTTTTCTCAATATATAATGTTTTACCTTCACTCTTATTTATAATAGGAATCAAATATTTATTATTTGTTGAAATAAAAGTGAAATTATCACAGAAATTCATTTTCTCGAGACTATCTTTTGGTAAATACATTTTTATATTTTGAAAAAGACTATTAAGATAACCTAAATTATCTTTTATAAGAAATAAAAGATCTACATCATATGTTGGAAAATTCTTTTTTAGTTCTTGATAAACTGAAGTTATATTTGAAAATAATTCAGTAACAACAAATTTTGGTTGAAATTTATCTTTATTCTGAGTAAGAATATCAGAATAAACACTTAAATCATAAAAATAATAGTCTTTCTTTTTTTCTTCTTTTTCAAATGCTTGACCAACTACCTTCAGTTTTTTTGTTGATGATTCGATTTCAATAATTTTCTTTTTAAACTCAAGAGCATGTATTTTACCGTTTATTCTTTTTCTCATAAAACTAATAGTTTTTTGTGGACATATAATTCCAGAACAATTAGCTAATAAAAAATTTGTTTTGTAAATATAATCCCAAATTTTAATATTTGTATCGGGAAACACCATAAAGATCGTTGGTTTATCAATTATCAATCTTTGTGATGTAATTCGATTTGGTGTTATCGATGATATGTTCATGAAAAAGATCCTTTAATAGATTTTTTAAAACAAAATTGTTTATTTTTTAAATTCTACAAAAATTATTTATATATAAACACAGAATTTTATTTTATTATAATATTTTTGTTTTCTAATTTTTGATATAGAAATTATTAATGTATGCAGACCATTGATATTGGTCTGACATCTCCTCTTTACGAGGGATGTTAGATCGAAGAGGTTGCTGGTCGGCTTAACCTCGTCACTCCGGTGAACGAGGCGATCTCTATTGTTGGTCGAAAGATCAACAGTATGCAGATCGACCCCGATGGGGTTGAGCTGACCGGGCCAATGGCCGTGTGGGCGTACCTCGTGGTTTTCCACGGGGTGGTTCATCGTACCAGAGAAGTCTGGTACAATGACGGACGAGGTAAGTACCTCGTCGCCAAACACGGTTAGGCCATTTGTCAAGACATCCATTGTCTTGACAAATGTAACCCAAATAAATGGATACCGCGATCCTAGCGGGAATAAAGAGAGGACGGGTATTTAGCGGAAACTCGATAAGGTCAAACCGCTACATGAGCAATGGTGCTCATGTTTTTATTCGTTTAAATATTTTTCAATCACTATTTTTTCAACTGGATCATATCTGATATCACTATCAGATAATAATCCTTTTTTTATTCCTTTGTCGATATTCTCAAAACTTAAACTATTTACCCAACTATTTAAAAATGGTAATTGTTTTTGCGAATAAATATCACAATTCTTATAATGAGTTAAGCGACAATTATTTTGTGGATTTTCTTTATCTCTAAACATGTTCTGAACAATTGTTTCAATATAACACATATCACTTGGCATTTGTTTAAAGATCATTTCACACAACATCTCTGGAGTGTTTAAATATTTAAATCCGGCATCAAATAATTTTCTAATTACACTAGGATCTGTTTTATCAATAATAAATTTTTGTTCAATTATTATTTCATCTGGTTCATAATTTAAAGTAATAATATTTCGATCAACTTCAAAATCACGAGTTTTATATAGTTTAACTTGAAAATCAAATGGAAATGTTACCGAATCATTATTTTGTGAAATTAATGTTAAAATACCAGGAATCTGATAATAATCGGTTGTTTCTAATATTTCTGATATGTGATAGTCTTTATTATCAATAATAATAGATACTGGTTTTTTGGCAACTATTGTGTTTTTATTTACTGTTAAATTATCATTGATAATTCTTTTATCAATATTTGTTGTTTCTAAAATCTTATTAAAGTCTACTTCTTTAGCATCAATTTGACTTGTTTTATGACGCATTTTCATCAACGCATTAAGTGTAATTAAATTAATAACACCCGCTGCCATAATACCGATTTGTTTTGTATCAAGTTTTTCAGCTAGTTTACCAAAACAAATAGGACAAATCTGATTTTTTTTAGCTTGACAGTATAGAGGTGATCTTAATTTTACACTTTTACCAATATATTTTTTAAGGTTTTCATTATCTGTTAATACTAATTTACCATCTTCATAAATATATCTTCCGGTTATTGAATTTACATTTTCCTTAGTAACATATAATTCATAATACTGTCTAGTTTTACAATCAACATCAGCTAAAGTAATATTTGTACTTGACATTGTTAATTTTCTTGCTAAATAACCTGGAATAGCTGTTAAACTTGCTTTATAATAAAATCCACGTCTTGCTTCAGCTACTGAATCAAAATATTCTTGTTTAGTAAAACCTTCTGAAATACCATGAACAACCGGTCCTAATAAATTACCTTCAATATCAATAATATATCCTTTTCCGACAAGAAGATTTTTCCAATCGTCAATTGGATTTCCTTTAATTCCACCTTTCAAAATATTATGGATTCTGTAACCTTTACTTTCAATATCATCAACTAATTCCTGTGTTAATTTTTTGGCTTCATCTTGAAATTCTGTTGGTGAATAATTTACTGCTTTAATTTCAAATTCTTTTTTCTTATCTATCCATTCCTGTTTAGGAATAAAAACATCAACAGTAAATGTTGACGGAGATAAAGTACCGATCTGATAAAAATCTTTTTGGAGTTTACTAAGTGTTGTTGCGATTTCTGTTGGTTGATATTTGTCAACTAATTGTTTCGAAATTTCTGTAAGTTTAGATTGATTAATTGGTTCATTTATTAGTGGAAAATCATCTGGAAGGCATTCATTAAAATAAATTCTTCCAAGACTCATATTAATTACTTTATTATTTGTTTTATTATTTGAATATGGATATTTATCGTGAATCGATTTTGTTTTTAATTCGTTTATTACAAAATCAAATGTATAGTCATTGTATTTTTGCATGAACTAAATCCTTTAATATTCATAAATTTTATATAGAAATAAGAATGTAATATAAACACTTTAAGGAGGTGAAGTATGAATGAACTTCAAAAACTTCTCCGCGAGGAAATCGCGGAGAAAAATAAGGCCCGGATGCGCCATTTCCGGGCCTCTACTGTCCGACGGTGGTGGTCACCGTCAGACTGTGATAAAACTATGACGGCTCCCGGGCCGGTCAAGATTTTCACCCGCGAAGAGATTGAGGCTCTTCGTAGGTGAATTAGTCTCCCCTCGAAAGAGGGGAGCATTTTTTCTTAATATAATTTAAACTGAGACATAATATAAGCAGAAAACTGACCGATTTCTTTATAAAAATCACTAAGACTACTATCATTATGAATAGTATAATCATATACATAATTATTAACATTTTTATCAGAATCATTACTTATAATTTGTTGAAAATTTTTCCTATAAATTAAGATCGTTTTGCAGATCTCGCGGCCAAAATGATCAACAAATTTTTTTATTTCTTTTGGTTCTCTACAATGTACTATTGATATATTAACAATATTTTTAATACTTTCAGTCTTTTTATTGTGTTCATTTATTTTATTAATACAATATTTAAAAGGACCATCATTATAATCAATACTTGCATTTTTTAAATCAGATAATAATTTTCTACCTTTAACATCTTTTATACCATCCCATCCAAATAGATACTCCGCAATATCTTTAATATGATCAATAGTACTAATATGTAAATAATTTACATTGTTATTTATATTAATGTAATCAAAAAACTTTTCAGTAAATGTATCTTTACCAGAATTTGGTTTACCATTAACTATAAAAACTAAATTTTTCAAGAGTGTTTTTCCTTTTGCCGCTAAGATCTATTAGTTTTTGTCTTTTCGAAATCCACAAGTAGAACAAAACATTCTTCCATCGTGATGTTTCCAGCATTTATGTAAATGTTGAAAACCTTTATTATTTTTAGGTATATTAGGACAAAATCTATATGTTCTAACAGCACCACAATCTAAACATTTACCTACATATATTTCACGAATAAAAATTGGTCTTTCTTTAAATAATATCTGACCGTTTTTTGTTCTTCCATTTGGTATTTCTTCAGTACATTCACATATTTTATTTTCACGATTATATCCCCACATTTCATATTCTGTATTATATAACACTTCTTCTTCTTTTCCACATTTAGGACAGAATCGTACTCCTTGATAACAAATATTTAAACTACCACATATACCACAACCATTCATTCGATTAACAGAACATTCTGTTTTCCCTCTATTTCTTTTTGTTTTTTTTGGCTTTTCAGGTATTTTATCTAATAAATCATACTTTGTTTTTTCTTCAGCCATAAAAAATCCTAACTTTTATAAGTTAATGACTCTGGATATCTTTTAAAAATACATCCAATTTCTTTAAATTTACTAAAACGATTCCAATCACCTGGTTGACCAATTTCCCAACAGTTCATATCTGCAGGAATTTGTTTAAACCATGAATGATAAAACATTGCAGATGTTGTAATTTTTCCACACACTAAATCATTAGAGTCGTTACTCATTTTTGCTGTTTGTGGATTTCCTATAAAAAAAGGATGGTGAATTAAATCACATTGTTCTTGTTGAATAAAATTTACTAATTTTTCAATTCGATCAACAGTAAATGCATCGTCATGATCACAATGAGTAACAAAATCACCTTCACACATACCAAGCGCTAAATTATATGGTATTGTTCCAGCAATTAACCAAGTTTCTCTTATAGTGTTTCCAGGGTATAAAGAACGTGTTTCTAAATTTTTGTAATATACTCGACTATCATTGACTGTAGCCATTAGTTTATCAGTATCATCTGTTGAGTGATCTGCGATTACAATAATTTGTAAATTTTTATATGTTTGATCTAATATTGATTTTAGTGCATACTCAACTAATGTTTTTCCTTCATTATAAGTTGTCATTGTAACAGATACTAATGGATTTATTTTTGTAAAATGTGATTTATATTCTTCTGTTTTTGATTCAATTGGATATCTTAATTTTAATTCTTCAACTAATGGTTGTAAATCTGGTCCTCTTACATTATGAATAACTTTATTTTTATTTGGGTTTATTGCAATTGGTATACTTTCTCTTTTAGGACCTTTAACTAAATTTGGTCTTCCAGAATGTTGTATTTGTCTTAATACTCGTCCTTTTTGTGGTGAATATTTGATAGACATCTCAATTTATTAATCCTCAAACTCAGAATCAGATTCAAAAACTTTTCTCTTAGGTTCTTCTTTTTTATCAAAAACTTTTCTCTTAGGTTCTTCTTTTTTATCAAAAACTTTTTTCTTAGGTTCTTCTTTTACTTCAATTTTCTTAGGTTCTTCTTTTACTTCAATTTTCTTAGGTTCTTCTTTTACTTCAAT
>CALEZX010000029.1 GCA_937928185.1 uncultured Caryophanales bacterium | reverse complement strand
AACATGATTGAAATACTCTCGAAACACGCGAAAGAAAACAAAGTATGGTTTGAACAGCACATCACTGAAGATGTCGTCAGATATATTGCGAGCGATCAGGAATTGCTCAGCGCCAGACTAATCGACGATACGTTAATGATGCGGAAAATTCCTTATAACGTGGAAGAATATCTGAAAACAAAAGATCCATTACAAAAACGTTATTTATCGTGTCACTGTCCTTTTGCCCGCGAAGCGATTCTCAATCCCAAAGCCGACATTTCTCCGCTTTGGTGCTATTGCAGCGCCGGATTCGAGAAACTTCCGTTTGAGACCGTTCTGAATCACCCTTTAAAAATAAGGGTATTGAAATCGGTTTTGAATGGTGATGAAGAATGCCGTTTCGCCATATCATTAAAAGATATTCCCTATAAGAAATAAATAAAACATCCCGCTAAGAATGAAAGCGGGATGTTTTTATTGCCAGGCTTCTTTTAATTTCTCGATGGCGGTTTTTATTTTATCGAGACTGATGATGGAATAACCAAAAATTATGACTGGATCAATTTTAGGAACCGAACCATAGATAAATTCATTCAGTCCGTATAAACGGATTGATTTTGATTTTGCGAGTTCAACGAGCTGTTCTTCACTATGACGATGACTGATTTGAATGACGAAATGCAATCCTGTTTCGCTGTTAAAAATCTGGTTTTTCTGACAGATACCCTGCTTAACCAGTTGATTAATGAGTTCATCCCTTCTTTTCCGATAAGATATTCTTAATCGGTTAAGATGGCTTTCAAAATAGCCTTCTTTTAAAAATTTTGCCAGAATAAACTGTTCAAAATGCGGAACTGTACAGTAATTAAAGGCAATCATCGCATGATATTTAGCGATTAAATGTTTTGGTAATACAAAATATCCGATTCTTAAAGAAGGAGAAATCACTTTTGAAAAAGTATTGATGTAAATGACTTTTTCTAGACGATCTAGGCTCTGCAAAGCCGGAACCGGGATGCTCCCGCCTGTGAATTCGCTGTCATAATCATCCTCGATGATATAACGGTTTTTCTCTTCATTTGCCCATTCTAACAATTCAATCCGCCGTTTGATTGGCATCAATATGCCAGAAGGATACTGATGAGTTGGTGTGACGTGGACGATATTAGAATCTGTTCTTTTAAGATTGTTGACAGATAACCCGTTATTATCAAGTGATACATGTCTTACCTGACAGCGATTAACCGTCAGTAACTGATTGATTTTACCATAACCGGGATTTTCAGTTGCATATACATAGTCCTGACCGAATAACTGGATGATCTGATGATAGATGGTTTCCGAACCGGAACTGATGATGATTTGTTCAGGCGTTGCGGTAATTCCCCGAAATCTGTATAAATAAACAGCGATTTCTTCCCTAAGTTCCTTTAATCCCTGAGGCTGTCTTGAAGAGAGCAGATCAGAAGGGTGATCCGCTATTACCGATCTGGAGAGTTTTGACCAGACCGAATATGGAAATAATGCTGAATCGACCCTATTGGTCCGGAAATCATATTCATAGGTTTCCTCTGTCGGTTCTTCTAAAATTAAGGATACAATTTTCTTATTATTCTGTAATCGGGGAAACGGCACGTTTTCAATATAATAACCACTTTTTTCTACACTTTTCAGATAGCCTTCTGATACTAACTTTGCATAAGCGTTCTCAACGGTAGAAATGCTTATTTTCAGATGATTCGCCAATGCTCGCTTTGAGGGCATTTTTTCTTTGTTTTTCAAAGAATTAGATTCAATTTCATGTTTAATAAATTGATATAGCTGTTCATATTTGGGCAGATTGGATTGAAGATCAAAAAAGAATGTAATCATATACACCTCTAATCTGGTATGATTTAAATAATCTAAACTGAATATATTAATAATACCAGATAAGATTATAATATAGATATAATCATCTTTTGTCAATAGGAGGAATCACTATGAATAAAGAACGGTATGAACTTAATAAGGATTTGGCAAAAATGCTTAAAGGTGGTGTCATCATGGATGTGACCACCGTTGAACAGGCTAAAATCGCTGAAAACGCCGGTGCCTGCGCTGTCATGGCATTAGAACGAATTCCTGCCGATATACGCGCTGCCGGCGGCGTATCAAGAATGTCTGATCCACAGATGATTCAGGCAATTCAGGCCGCTGTTTCAATTCCGGTAATGGCTAAAGTTAGAATCGGACATTTCGTTGAAGCACAAATTTTAGAAGCGATTGAAATCGATTATATCGACGAATCTGAAGTATTATCTCCCGCTGATGACATCTACCATATCGATAAAACAGAATTTAAAGTTCCTTTTGTTTGTGGCGCTAAGGATTTAGGCGAAGCATTAAGAAGAATTAATGAAGGCGCAGCTATGATCAGAACTAAAGGCGAGCCCGGAACCGGAGATATCATTCAGGCAGTTCGTCATATGCGGTTAATTCAGGCAGAAATTAGAAGAATAGTTTCTTTACGCAAAGATGAATTATTCGAAGCCGCTAAAATTATGCAAGTGCCTTATGATTTATTGCTTTACGTTCATGAAAACGGAAAATTACCGGTCGTCAACTTCGCTGCTGGAGGCGTAGCGACGCCAGCTGACGCAGCGTTAATGATGCAACTCGGCGCTGAAGGGGTATTTGTCGGATCTGGCATCTTCAAATCCGGAGATCCGAAAAAAAGAGCTGAAGCCATTGTAAAAGCTGTCGCAAATTATAACGATCCGAAGATTTTAGCTGAATTATCCGCAGGCCTTGGTGAAGCGATGGTTGGTATCAATGAACAGGAAATCCAGTTATTAATGGCTGAACGAGGCAAATAATGTTAACAATCGGCATCTTGGCTTTGCAGGGAGCTTTTATCGAGCACGAACAAATACTACATAAACTCAACGTTAAAACTGTACAGATCAGACAGTTATCTGACTTCACAGAAAACCTTGACGGTTTGATTCTTCCAGGCGGAGAATCGACGGTTATGGGTAGATTACTGAATGAATTATCATTATATCAGCCCATCCTTACTGCAATCAGTAACGGTCTGCCTGTATTCGGAACATGTGCAGGAGCTATACTTTTGGCAAAAGAAATCATCAACGATTCAAAATTATGGTTTCAGACCATGAACATTACCGTAAAGCGAAACGCATACGGAAGGCAATTGGGGAGTTTTAAGATCGCAGCCTCGTATAAAGACCATGGAATTGTTCCCATGGTCTTTATCAGGGCCCCCCGAATTGAAAAAGTAGGCAGTTCCGTTCAAATATTATCTGTTTATGAAAATTTCCCGACCGCATGCCGGGAAAAGAACATGTTAGTTACGACGTTTCATCCCGAAGTTACGGATGATACGACAATTCATTCATATTTTGTCAGTATGTGTAAAGAATTCCATCAAAAAAGAGAAATCAAATGATCTCTCTTTTTTTTATAATAATAACAAATCAATTTTTTTGATGAGCGGATCGATTTCCTGAATCTGTAAAAACTCGATTTTACCTAAATCAGAAGCCGTTGCATAATCTTTGTTAATGGGCAACCTGACACTTGTGTCAATCTGAAACTTTTTACAAATATCATCTAATTTCGAAAGCCCGAAGGGATAGTGATGATGCTTGCACTCAGGGCAGACATAATAAGACATATTCTCAACGATTCCTAGTACAGGAACCGAGAGTTTTTCCGCCATTTTAATGGATTTTCCTACGATTAATGAAACCAAATCCTGAGGTGAAGTAACGACCACAATGCCATCGATAGGCAAGGACTGAAATACTGTCAGGGATACGTCCGCTGTTCCGGGTGGCATATCAACCAGTAAATAATCGATATCTTTCCAGACAACATCGGTAAAAAACTGTGACACAGCTCCTGAAAGCAATGGCCCGCGCCATACGACCGGATCTGATTCATCGGGTATCAACAGATTGATTGACATGATATCAATCCCTTTATAACTTCTCTGTGGAATAATCCCCATGGGCGATTCAGACGCTTTTTTCTTAATTCCGAACAATTTCGGAATTGACGGACCGGTGATATCAGCATCAATAATTCCAACCTTGAATCCTTCATCGGCGAGATGACTGGCAATAATCGCTGTTACAAATGATTTTCCAACGCCACCTTTACCGCTGACGATACCAATAACTTTTTTTATTGAACTCGATTCGTTAGGCTCTAGTTTCTGAATGCCTGTTTCTTTTTCATCACATACTTCTTCGCAATTTTCGCAATCATGATTGCATTCTTTTTCCATAATACTCCTTTATAGCAGCAGTAAATTACCTGTAGCAAAATAATCCAGCTGATCTTTCATGATATTTTTCATAATCTGATAGCCCTCGTATCCCGTACAGTGACAGGTATAAAAATGGGCTTCAGTTTTCATTAACGTTTTCGCTAAAGCAATAATGTCATCTACCGGCGTCGTTAATCCGGTTCTGCTTCCTAAATGGAAACCGCCGATGACATATTTGGGATAATGTCCTAACAAAACTTTCGCTGTCTCCATAATAGCAGAAATTCCACCATGAGCACAACCGCAAATTAAAACTTCTGCTTCTTCAGTGCGGACGAGAAGATGTTGCTCATGATTAAAATCATCACTTTTTAATCCGGATTTTGTCATCTGATACAGATTTTTATTCGCAGACAGGGTTGAATGATGATTAAGTGTTGTTGGAAACAATAATAATTCATCATCAATTTCATAACTGTCATCGGTAATGATGAATCTGTCGATGACTGAGAGTTTTGTATCTAGACTGACTTCTTTTGGCTGTCCGTTATTTTGTATGGAATAATGATGGTCAAAAGCGTGTTTACGGACATAAACCGGGGCTTTATCATTCATCTCCAGAAAGTAACCTAATCCTCCCCCATGATCATCATGACCATGTGAAAGGACAACCAAATCAATGGTATTTAAATCAATACCTGCTTTTGAAGCGTTTTGAATAAGCGTATGTTGTGGGCCGAGATCGAAGAGTAGGCGATGTTTTTCAGTCTCAATGTAAAATGAAAGACCGTGAACTGATTGCCAATCGGAACTAATAGCTCGATTATCAACGAGCGACCGGATAATCACTTTAATTACCTCTGTGTTGATGCATTCTGCCATTCTGACTAAAACATCTGTGACAACGTCTTTTATCTTCATCGCAAAGTTTATAGCTGCCACCTTCAATGCGTAAAATTTTGCCGTTGACGATTGCATCCGCAATGATTTTTCTTGCTTCTTCATAGATGCCCTGAACAGTCGTACGGGCAACCTGCATTTGTTCAGCGCAGTCTTCTTGCGTTAATCCTTCTAAATCGATGATTCTTATCGTCTCATACTGATCAACAGATAAAATGACGATATCGTTAGAAGGATTGTCTGACGGGCCGAATTCAAGCGTTTCCGGCATACAGCACACAGTCCTTAATTTCGTTGGTCTTGACATAACATCGCACTCCTTCAATAATTATTCTTTTGACGCGGGTTGTAAAGCTTGATTAATTAAATCAAGTTCTTTTTCTAAAATGGCCTTACGGCTTTTTAACCAATTTTGTCCGGTATCAGGATGAAGCAAACCAGAAAATCGGAAATTACGATTTCTTCTAAAACAGTCTTGACGTCGAAATTCGCGATAATTCTGCTTATCTTGAAAACAAGGGCCGAGTTTTCTGCCGGTGCCTAATCCTTCACCATTTGGACCAGTTTGATCAAATCTTGGCATGATATCCCTCCTTCTATTTCTGACATATGTCACAAATACAGTATACACCATTTCTGACATATGTCAATAACTATATAAAATTAAGGATATTATTAATGTTGTTCACTTTATTATTGTATCACAAATATCGGTTAAAAACTATGTTCTTATCATAATTGAGATGTTATAGGATATTATTTTGACAGTCTTGCTTTTATTGAAAACATCAAAGGCATATTACCTTTCCATTTTGGAAAAATATAAGTTCCTGCATCTGTCTTTTCCATCGACTCGATTTTATAGCACAGCTCATCAAATTCGTGAAAAAATTCGATGGTCAGTCCGGCATTTATTAATGCATTAATCACGTCTGACACAGAATACATCCAGTAATAACTTTCACCTTTTCGTTCTTCAGCAGCATACCCGCCAATCGTTTCGCTTCGATCAATTCTCCGCCCGAAATACGGATATTTGATTGATAATTCCTGTTTGGGTAATAATTCTTCATCAAACATTAAGAAGAACGGATGAATTTCATAGATATAGAAAAATCCGTCCGGACTTAACAAATCATGGATGGTTTTTGCCCAAACATCAAAATCAGGAAGCCAGCCAATAGCTCCTTCTGAAGTAAATACAATGTCATATTTCTGATGATGTTGAGAGCCGAATTCCATCAGATCCGCCTGATAAAAATCACCTTTGGTCTGAAAATCTTCAAACATTTTTCTTGCATAAAAGATATTATCAGGTGCCAAATCAACTCCACTGCACCGTGCTCCCATTCGCGATAAAGATAACGTATCACTGCCGGTATTACATTGAAGATGAATCAGTGATTTACCCTTTATATCTCCCAGTTCATTTATGATGTTCGGATCTAGTAAATTATCTTTGGTCTGATATCTCTTTTTAAATTCATGATAATGATCTTCTGCCAATAAATTCCATGCTTTCTGATTAGCGAGAATATAGGGATTCATAATTTTACCTCATCTACTGAATATGTTCTTCCATCTTTTGAGCGCGATAGAAAACCGTAATCGACTAAATATCTTCTGATGATACAATAATCATAAGCATAAACAGTTTTTATCATTTCATTGATTTCTTTTTCAGAATAAATCTTTGATTTATCAAAAATTGACATTATTGGCATCAGGCATAAATACTTTTTTTTCTCTTTTGAAGGAAATTCTTTTAAAACCGGCGGATTTTGCTGGATAAAATACTTTTCTATTACTTCGTTAAACTCACTCTCCGAAAATTCAAAAACCATAGTATCACGACCTTTATAAATGATTATATATTTATTTTACATAAAAACGCTCAATAAATAAAGTCTTATTAAATGAAAAGCCCACAATTATAAACTGTGAGCTTTTCATACGGTTAAACTCTTTAGAAGGGTTTTTATTTCATTAGCCGTTTTGACGAGGAACGGAAAATGACATTAATAAGAAATGAAACTAGTGATGTTCATCCTGATGCATGTGTTCTTGACAAGCCTGATTGTCGCTAACTAGTGATCCGCTCAGATAATCAGAGATGACTTTTTCATAATCTCCTTTGATTCCGCTGATTACTTCAATTTGACATTGGTTAAACAGCTTAATCGCACTTAACCCGATTCCGCCGCAAATGATGACATTTACGCCGTTTTGATTAAGATAATCAGGAATACTCCCGGGCTGATGACCCGGATTCTTTAATACGGTCTTATTTGTTATCTGATTATTATTAATTTGATATATAATGAATTTTTCGCTATAGCCGAAATGATCGGATATATTATTATTATTATTAACTGATATAGCAACAATTTTCATCTTTAACCTCAGAGTATTTATGACATATGTCATTTATATTATATCCTTTTAAAATTATAAGTCAATAAAATAATCTTATTAATTACGATTATTTAACATATATATATTTCTTGATATTCTTCCTTTTTTTATTGATATATGATACAGTAAAGATAGATTATTAATTATTCGGGAGGATTTTATGACAATATCCGAACAAAAATATGTTCAGCGAACCCTGAAATTTGTTGAAAAATGGATGACTCATGAATTTTCCGGTCATGATTTTCATCATGTTATGCGTGTTTATGAAACTGCCCTTTATTTATCAAAAGATGAGGATGTCGATGAATTTATCGTCCATATGGCCGCATTATTGCATGACGTTGATGATCCAAAATTAAAAAAACCGCATATAAAAATTAAAAAAGTTTCCGATTTCTTAAACTCAATCAAACTTCCAGAGGACAGAATTAATCAAATCACCGAAATCATCGATAACATGTCATATTCAGCGCATTTACGTGGACAAAAGGTTACCACGCTTGAAGGCAAAATCGTTCAGGACGCCGATAGACTTGATGCAATCGGGGCCATCGGCATTGCCCGGGCTTTTGCATATGGAGGACATAAGAACCGGATGATGTATCAATACGATACAGACGATGATTCGACAATTGCCCACTTTTATCAGAAGCTTCTCAAATTACCTAAACTGATGAATACCCCAAAAGCAAAACAGCTCGCAAAAACCAAAATGAAAACTATGAAAGCCTTCCTAAAAGCATTTCATACCGAGTTTAACCAACCTCATCAATTGTTAAATCCTGAAGAAGTAGAATAATACTTCTTCTTTTTTTAT
>CALEZX010000028.1 GCA_937928185.1 uncultured Caryophanales bacterium | reverse complement strand
AAGGAAGGAGCTATAATCAAATCCTCTAATTAAGAATGATTTGATTATACATGACTTCATGAAACTCACAAGAAAAGAAAAAATCGGTTATGGCTTAGGAGATATGTCTTCTAATATCATCTTAGCCGCAATAAGCTTCTATTTACTCTATTACATGGTATCTGTTGCCGGATTAGATCCAAAACTAGCAGGTATTGTCTTCATCATTTCCAAATTTTGGGATGCTATCACTGATTACCTCATGGGTATCATCAGTGATAAAACCAATACAAAATTTGGAAAGAGAAGAGTATACATGCTCTTTGGTGCCATTCCCTACGGTATTATCTTTGTTCTGTTATGGATATCTCCATTTACTTCAGAAACTTCACAATTAGTTAAGTTTCTCTATTATACCGGAGCTTATATGTTCTTTAATACAGCCTGGACAGTTGTCTATGTGCCTTATAACGCCTTAACAGCCAATATGACGCAGGATTATGATGAACGTACATCTTTAAACGGTATCCGTATCATCTGCGCAAATATCGGCTTATTATTAGGTGCAGCGATATTTGCTTTACTCGCTGAAGGCGAAGGCAGTATTTTAGCAACCGCCTTTAACTCTGTCAAAACCGGTTATCTGGTCAGTAGTGCGATCTTCGGATTCATTGCGATGATCATCATGTTAATATCAGGTTCTTTAGTTAAAGAACGATATGAATCAAATACAACCTATAATCAGCCTTTCTTTACAATTATCAAGGAATTCTTTTCAATGAAAGAATTCCGTTCGACCATGCTTTATTACTTACTCTCGATGGTTGGATTCGATATCATCATGGCAGTATTCTTATTCTTTGTGAATGATGCATTAGGATTTGGCTCTGTTGGCGGTGGTGAAATTTCAATGATTTTCATAGCACTGCCGTTAATCTTTGCGATTGGCAGTGCAATGTTCTGGGTTAACAAATCCGAAAAGCATGATAAAGTCAAAGTCTATTCCTTTGCGGTTATCTGGATATCACTTGCTTTATTACTCTGTATCTTTATACCGGCCTATAATCCCAATCAGCCTGTCATCTCTTATCTATTATTAGGAATTACTGTTATTTTAGTAGGAATAGGAATGAGTGCTGTTCAAATCTTGCCGTTTGCTTCCATCCCGGATGTCGTTGAAGTTGATGAATACTATCATGGTGTCAGAAGAGAAGGGGCTTATTACGGTATCGTATCATTTGTCTATAAGGTAGCTTCCGGACTATCAATTGCTTTAGTAGGCATCATATTAGGTGCATTTGGCTATGTCGAAAGCATTGATGGCGCCATCATTGATCAGCCCGAAAATGCTTTGTTAGCGATTAGATTTGTTATTGGATTACTTCCTGGTATCTTATTCTTTATCTCGGTCATGTTTGGCAAAAAAGCCAATCTCGATCGCAATCGATTTAATCAAATCAAAGCTGAAATCAAAACAAGAAATCAATAGATAATAAAGACGCTTAAACTAAACCAGTTCAAGCGTCTTTTTTGTTTTTATCTTTCATTGTCAATTAACATTAATTTCATTAAAAGATAAATTTCTGTCTCCCTGAGATATTGAATAAAGATTACATAAATTGACATACAACATATGAGAGAAAACAATATCATCAAACATCAGATTCATATTATAAGGCTTTGTTACTTTCACTTTAGGATATGATTTCACCCGGTTTGAAATCGCATCAAAATACTGACGTTTCGCATTAGGAATCAATTCTGGGTGATTATTAAGATAATCAATAAAATGATAGATAGAACGATTATTCTGTTTCTGATATAAACCCTGGAAATACTGTGATGC
>CALEZX010000027.1 GCA_937928185.1 uncultured Caryophanales bacterium | reverse complement strand
TTCTGAATCAGTACGATATCCCCGATAAGTATATGGATTGATATTTGCAATTGTTCCGCTCGGATTATTAATCAGATTCCCGAAAGCATCATATTCATATTGAACAAGAATTGCTCCAGTGTTATCCACAACACTTAAAATGTTTCCTTGAATGTCTTTGAGATAGTAATATGCATCATCATTGTAAACAAATCCTATGATTTCATTTCCTGTATCTATTAGATAGGATATTTCATAATTCAAAGAAGCGTTGGAACTGTTTGTATATTTTTCGAAATAAACTGTTGAAGTCAATAATTCATATACGTATGTTTCTATCACTGATCCAACTGTAATAATTTTCTTGGTGCGATATCCTTGATCATTATATGAATAAGACAAAGTTGCCAAAACTTGATTATTTTCATTTTCAACCGAAATTGAAGTTAATTGGCGTCCAAACCATGTCAAATGTGCATGATTATAAGTTATACCTCTAAAATCAAAATTCGTGATAATCAAAGGATTGCCTTGATTATCATAAGTAAATTGATGTTCGACATTATCCATTGTAACATAAGACTCAAGTTGATCCAACCACTCTGTTGAATATTCATAGGTTTTTGATGCAATATGATAGTCCTCGTTTACAGGAAAATCACTTGAGTTTAATACAAAGGTTGGAATTTGGTTGTATTCATATTTAAGAACACCAATAATGTTACCATTTGAGTCATAGCGGTATAGATTCGAGTAACTTTCATTCACAAGCAAAATGTCTTCTGTTGAAAGTCTGTTTAAAGAATCATAAGTGTATTCAAAACTCTTAATAATATTTAGTCCGTCGAGATATTGAATTAAAGTGATGTTTCCTAATTCGTCGTATTCGTAAGTGATGACATAGTCGTTATCTTCATCTTGTCCGATATCAATCGTTACTGAATTGACTCTCGAGGAATTAGTATCATAACCATAGTAGGTCGCAACAGAACCTGTATTTAGTTGATTGATGGTCATAACGAGCAGATTACCTTCAAGTCTCATAAGCCCTGTGGTCTCATAATCCCTTGAGATAGAACCAATGGGAATGTCCATAAAAGAGAATGAACTGCTTTGTATGATTCCCGATATGTCAATATTGTAATTTGATTCAATGGTATTTCCATCAATGAGAATACTTAATCCAAGCAGTCCGTTGCTTCCATACTCGAAACGTATTTCGTTACTATCTTTATCAACCATTTTGACTAGTTGTCCACTTGAATTATATTGATAAAATTGTCGATCAAGAATAATTCCAGTTGAAGATTTTTCAGTATAGGTTGTCAAATTTCCGATTAAGTCTTGCTAAAGCTAAAAAGAAATCGTTACTGACATCATGTTTCAACCACTTTTTCATTT
>CALEZX010000026.1 GCA_937928185.1 uncultured Caryophanales bacterium | reverse complement strand
GAAATAGAAATAAAAAAAAGCACTTCAAGAAAGAAGTGCATAATTTGCTGGTCGAGATGACGGGATTCGAACCCACGACCTCTTGGTCCCGAACCAAGCGCGCTACCAAACTGCGCTACATCTCGATAAGATATAGTAAGAGGTATTCCCTCAAAATATATATAATGGCGGAAGAGGTGGGATTCGAACCCACGTGCCCTTGCGGACAACCGCATTTCGAGTGCGGCCCGTTATAACCACTTCGATACTCTTCCAAGGGATTAATATAAGAAAAACAAAACCCTATGTTCGCATAGGGTGTTATATTCATTGGAGCAGGTGAAGGGAATCGAACCCTCATGATCAGCTTGGAAGGCTGGAGTTCTGCCATTGAACTACACCTGCAAATCAGTGCAAAAATATAATATCATAACGCCTTTATAGTGTCAAGAAAAAACATAGGCATTATGCATTTTTTTCGCACACACGCAACTTCGCACTTTTTGCACGTTTGTTATTATTTAATTCGGTTTCTGAAGCGGTGATAACATGATTGTTAACCAATCTTAAAAGCGGCTTTTCAGTTATGATAATGGGCAATCCTTTTGGTACTTCAATGACAGATAACTCTTTAAAAATCTGCTTACAAATCCGATCTTCTAACGAATGAAAGGTAATTACTGCAATCCTTCCTTTTGGAGCCAGCAAATCGATAGCCTGACGCAATGAAGTTTCAAAGACCCTTAGTTCATCATTAACAGCGATTCTTAGCGCCTGAAAAGTTTGTTTGGCAGGATGACCTTTTTTTGACAGAATTTTCATCGGAAGCGATTTTTTTATAACTTCAACAAGTTCGAAGGTTGTATTTATTGGCTTTAATTGTCTGAATTTTACGATTCCTGATGCAATCAGTCTTGCATTTGGCTCCTCGCCGTACCGGTATAATATCTGGAGAATATCTTCGAATGAGTATTCGTTGACGATATGATGTGCAGTCAAATCAGATTCTTGATTCATTCTCATATCCAGCGGGCTGTCATATTGATAACTAAACCCTCTTTCAGGGATATCAAATTGAAAAGAAGAAACGCCTAAATCATAGATGAACCCATCGACTTGACTGATATTCAGTTCGGCTAAAGCTGATTTTACATGAACAAAATTCTGGTTGACATAAATCATATTTGGATATGACTTTAAACGTTCTTTCGCCTTATTTATTGCATAAATATCCTGATCAAATCCAATTAATTTTCCGGTCGATAAACGATTTAATATCGCTTCGCTATGTCCTCCACCGCCAAGAGTCATATCGACATATATGCCATCTGGTTTGATATTAAGCATATCAATTGATTCATTAAGTAATACAGAGACATGTTTATATTGGTCGCTCATTCTTTCACCTCTTTTCAACGAAACTATTATATCATGAATCTGTTAAATATGATAAAAGAAAAACGCTGAGATTCTCAGCGCTTCTTTTCTTTTCGATTATTCTTTGTCTGTTTTTTCTGGTTTTGGTTCAACAACTAATTTACCTTTGTAAAAACCACATTTTTTGCAAACTTGATGTGATAAAGTTAATTCACCGCAGTTTGGACAAACAATCATCGTTGGTGCATTTAATTTAAAATGTGTTCTTCTTTTTCTTTTTGCCGATTTACTCGTCTTTCTGAATGGTACTGCCATGTTCTCACCTCCGTTTATTATTTAAGTTTACCAAAGGGGTTTGCAGATAACTTTTCATCGTCATCTAATGTCACTATTTCTTCCTGATAATTTTCATATGCATTGTCAGAAACTACTTTCATAGGTTTTTCGATTAATATATTAGCCCAGATAACAGGATCTAAGTCAATAGTATTTCCCTCAATCAGATAAACAGAATCATCAATCAAGGTTGTCGCAAAAACGAGAGAAGTTTCAAATTCAACAGGAACTTCTACTGGTTCTAATGTAATTGCACAAGCTAAGATCAGAGTACACTTTACTTTAACATTAAATACATATTCTGAAAATGCTTCAATCACACGAAAAGAACCGGAAACCGATACCTGTGAAATATCAATGAAATCTATGAGATCATCAGTGATATAAGAATGAAAATCTGCTAAGTAATCAAATGTGTTGTTAGTTAAGCGATATTTATTTAGTTCGCCAATCGACCACTTCATTTTACCACCCCAAAGCAGCATTTAAATTATACTTTTTTTTGCACATGATGTCAAGAATTTATTCTTTATGTTTATTATAAAAACGAAGGAAAAAATATCTGCTCTCTAAATAAGTTATCTTCGTCTTCTGATACCCATTCCGCCGCTTCTTCCGCCGCCACCAATATTTTTAACTACTCCTCCGCCCAGTCCTAATATCGCAAGACCTATCAATACTAAAATGCCTTTTTCCCACCAGGATGCATATGGTGTCAAAATGACATATAATATCCATCCCCAGAGTGAATCATAATCACTGTAAGGAAGATAAGTATCTAAATAGTTTTGATATTCATCCAAGTCATAATTAAATGAATTATATCCAAAAACGTCGACATAAACCACTGAAAGTAACTCATATAATAGATGAGCAGTTCCAATCGATTCATCTTCGTCAATCATTATGGTAGTGTCTAAAATATTGCCTGCTTCAATAGGACTGAGATATACTTCCATAGCATATCCTATTTCGATTTTAATTTCTTTTAAATCCAAACTGCTAGGGTCTTCAGTATCGCCTACATAGAAATAGACGATGAGAACTCCCATATCGTCTTTTCCAATGCCCCATTGATTATACAAATCTGAAAGATTATATTTAGCAATATCTGTTTCATTTTCCACCGTGAAAGTCGCAAACACAATTTGAACTCCGGAAATATTTCCATCTTCGGACTCTTCTTCAAAAAGACGCTCTCCTTCACGGACAATGGTTGATTCAACTGCTGGTAATAACTTATCAGCGAAATCATTAACATAAAATTCTTTCGTCGGTTCAGGATAGTCGCTTTTTGATTGGCACGCAAATAATGCAAAAAGAATCAGTAACAGTATGACTGCTGATTTAATTGCTGATTTCATTCTTAATCGCCAAATACGATGTCTGGAATTTGAGTAGCCCCTTCAGCAACTTTCCAGTATGCTATTTCGTTGTCATAATTAAACAAGGAAGCATATAGAACTCCAGGAAATTTACGAACGTAAAGATTGTATTCCTGAACAGATAAATTGTACTGACGTCTAGCTTCAGATAATGCTGATTCAATTCCCCATACAGCATCCATATAATCACCATAGGCTTCAGTTGCCTGCAGAGGTTCATTATCTTCGAAAAGAGCTAGCAAATTCGTTAAAGCAACTGATTGTAAAGCATCAGCCTGAACCATTCCTTCTAAATCACCTGATGCCTTTGCAGCAGCATAAGCTTCACGTGCTGAAGTAATCATATCATAAATGGTCTGTTCATGAGTTTGAAATCCGTTAACGGCTGTAGCAAGTTGTGTTAATGTGTCATAACGTTGCTGAAGACGTCGATCAATCTCCGAATACTGATAATCTACCTCTTCATTGACTTCAACTAATTTATTATATCCAGCAATCAATGAAACACCTAAGAAAATAACGATAAAGCCAATAACCCCTATGATAATCAATGCGATTTTTTTCATATACTCCCCCTGAAAATTGTTGCTTTCTTTTTTTTAGTTTATCACTAATACAATTTAACTTCAATACTCATAAACAATATATTAAACAGATGATTAATATTCATTTATTTCTGGAAAACAATGCTGATGAAGCGGAGCCATCACAAAAAAACAATCTCTTCTTGGATGAAAGAGCGAACCGTTTCGAATCTTTCGATAAGATAAGTATTGTTTTAACTTATTCCACTCATCTGTGTTTTCTTGAAATTGACTATTGTGCATCAAAATCGACTCGTATGATTTCGTAATGTTTTGTTTTGAGACAGGGATATAATGATTAGGTCGGTGAGTATAGTAAAAAGCTAATGAACAATTAGGCTTAAAACTTTTACTTTCATCAACAAATATCAAATTTCGACGTAAAGTCAATGGACTGGAACTTATCAATAAAGCGCTTTTCGTCGCCCTTCCTGTTTTTAAGTGGTCTGGATGAATTTCTGAAGGTAAATCAGGGTCTGGAGAAAAAATGATATCCGGAACATAATTAATAATTATTTCTGCTATTTTTACTGCGACGTCCCATTCGTTATATTTTCCACCATCTGGAAAATTTAGGAAATGTACTTCGTGGACATCAAGTTTATTTGCGCTTTTTATTGCTTCGTCATGTCTTATTTTGATTAAATCATCAATATTCACCGAGGCATTAAATGACCCTGCTCCTCCGTCGGTGACGATGATGAAAGCAACATCGATACCTATGCTCCGCATTTTTGCTATAGTTGAACCTGCTCCTATTTCGATATCGTCAGGATGAGGGCCGATAAACAAAGCTTTTTTCATCTCAAGTATTTTGGGAACAGGAGCCAGTAATTTCAAAAAAATGGGTTTCATGAATGCACCTCCATATATAATGTTCTAAGTCATTATAATTCTATTATCTATTAATGTAAATAATCGAAATGAAAAATATGTTCAAATGCAAAATATATGAATATTTTAGAATAATGGGTTATAATATTATCGACTGAAAGAGAGTGAGAAAATGAAAAATACTGTTGAAGAAATCAGAGCTCTAATCGAAAATCTGGTTGATCCGAGTTCTGGAGAAACATTAAAAACAAATGATGCTATAAAACATATCGGCATAGATGAAGACGAATCAGCTGTCGTAATGCTTATTGAAGTCGCCGTTAACAACAATGAGTTTACCTCAAAACTTAACAGAAGTATAGCTAAAATCGTTAAACTAGATTTAGGGTATAAAAGTTTATCAGTTGAATACGAACAGGCACGACCCAAAAATATAGCTAAAACCATGAATATCCTTGCTATTTCGTCAGGAAAAGGCGGAGTGGGTAAATCTACTGTAACTGCAAATCTGGCTTTAGCATTAACTTCAATGGGAAAAAAAGTCGGCATAATCGATGCCGATATATACGGATCAAATATGCCGAAAATTTTTGATATTGAAAACGAAGAATTAATGGGAACTGAAGACGGTAAAATATACCCATTTAAAGTTAATGAAATAGAAATAGTATCTGCAGAGTTTATGACTGAACCAGGGAAAGCATTAATGTGGAGAGGTCCGATGTTAGGTAAACTATTAAAAGTCTTCGTTTCCGAAACAATTTGGAGTAAAGATTTAGACTTCATGTTAATAGATTTACCGCCAGGAACTGGAGACGTAGCAATGGATGTCAAAAGCCTCATCCCTGATGCAAAAACATTATTAGTAACCACTCCTCATGTCAGCGCTTCGCATATTGCTATAAAGGCTGGTTTTGCCGCTCAGGAACTAAATCAAGAGATTATTGGTGTCGTAGAAAATATGAGTTTCTTGGAAATAAACGATGAAAAACACTATATCTTCGGTAAAGACGGCGGTAAAATCGTCGCTGAAAAACTTAACGTTCCATTATTAACTACAATACCGATTGGCCAGCCTACTTCAGGTCACCATTCATTATTTGCTCCTACTGAATATATTGGAATTATGTATCTAAATTTAGCAAGAAAAATTATAAAAGCATTCAATTAATCCCTATTCCGGTTGAGATGGTATCATCTCAATCGGTTTTTTTATATTCTGCAATCGTAATATTTCGTTTTCAATGCTATATATCTCAAATATTGCATCTTTATAACGCTTTGTTGTAAATGAAAATTTAGAGATCTCACGACTTAATTTTTTCAATAAATAAACGGATTCAAATTGATAAGCTAAAGGTAAAATATTAGTTAGCAAGAAATTTCTTAAATCAAAACTTGCTTTTAATTCTATCAGCACTAGCCAATGGTGATAGTTTATCAATCCTTGCGAATTATTTAAACTTATTTGATATAGTTCATCTTTTTGTTGTTCGTATATAGGTTGTTTGGATGTATTAATTTGAGCCCAGCAGCTGAGAAATAAAGCTTCTGCATAATATATGCTATCTTTTGAAATCTGTTGCAGATACTCAAAAGGATTATCAGAACCTAGAGCCATAAACAAGTGATATTTGTCTTTTTCATTCTGGTTTAGTAGATTTAGAAAACTTCTATTACTTAAAGGGATAGTCGATTCATTTTCATAAAATGAGAAAATAGTCGAATATAGATCTATTTGTGCCAGTCTTCGATAATTTTTAGTTTTAATAAAATCATTTTTTGCTTCTTCTGCACTATTTCGACATTGATTAATTAAACCTAAATTTCCGTAACAAATAAACTTTTGAAAAGAAATAATGCCTGATAAATCAGAATTTGGAGAATCTAAATCATTAAATAAATCTAGTATTTTTAATGCTTCATTATATTTGTGATTAATCATTTTTGCAGCAGAACTAAAAACCATAAATACACTTAAAGCTTTCGAATCCATTGATGACAAAAAATGATAGAGATTATCTGATATTTCTAAAGCTTCTTTTTTATTTCCACAAGTAACATGGTAACCAACTCGGGCGATGTCAACCAAAATGGCAAAATCAATATCCTTTGCTGAATGAAGTACAACTTCAAATTGAGCAAGATCATCATGAATATAACAGTGCAATGCCTTTTCAAAAATATCGAGCATTTCGATGGGGAGAGTCATATTGTCATACTCTAAATCCATTCTTTCCATAATCAGATCAATAAATTCATGATTGATTGGCACAGCATTATTTTCAAATTTCGACAGATACGTATTTGAACATATGCCTTTTGCAAGAGTTTCTTGAGTCATATTACGACTCAATCGGTGTTTCTTTACAATGGAACCCAGTGATCCTAAATAAAAATCTTTTTTTGCTGCATCTCTTCTTTCAATTTCTAGTAGTAATTTTTGAATCATATTTATCTCCTCAATATTGTATTTTTGGTTTGATTAAATTTATTAAAACAATCATCCCATTGAATATTATAATTAAATTATTCAATATTGATACTATTTTTTATTTGAAAAAATAATAAATTTTATTCCACTTAGAAAATAAAAAAAGCCAAATTAGATAATTGGCTTTTTACATATAGAGATGAGCGGACATTTTTTGCATTCTGGTTTCTTTGCTTTACAAAAATATCTACCAAAAAAGATTAATTTATGATGCATCTCAATCCATTGGTGTTTCGGGAATGATTCCATTAATTTTTTCTCTACTTGAACGGGAGAATCATTTTCTAAAGACAAACCTAATCGTTCACTTACTCGTTTGACATGAGTATCAACTGCAATACGGGGAATTTTATGCCATTCACTAAGGAAGACATTCGCAGTTTTTCTACCAACACCGGGTAATGACTCCAGTTCATCTTGAGTAGACGGAATATCACCGCCATACTCCAAAATTATTTTTGTGGCCATTGCTTTAAGATTCTTAGCTTTTGTTTTATAGAGTCCTAAATACTTAATTTTTTCTTCTATTTCTGTTAACTCAGAATTCGCCAAATCATCTGCCGACTGATATCTTTCAAAAAGAGCGGGAGTGACTCGGTTGACAGAAGCGTCAGTTGTTTGCGCGCTTAACATGATAGCTATTAATAAATGAAAATCAGAGTCATAGTTTAATTCGCAGTGAGCGGCGGGGAAAAGTTCAGTAACCGAAGCATAGATTAAATCAATTGTATCTTTAGTTATTTTTTCCATGATTCAAAAAAGGTTTTTAAAGCTTCAGCATTTTCTGAATTATAAGCAACCTCTTTCTCCCTTTTCATCGATGCTCTTCGCTTAACCAATATCCCATCGACATAGCTTAAAGTATATTTATTTGCTTTAATCGCATCAAGAATAGCTTTTTTGATATCAAGCACTTCAAAATGATCTTCTGTTACCCATTTACGTATGATTTCAATCTCGAGAGGAGTTAATTGTTTTTGAAACTCAGTTTCGATAATATCGACGATTTCTTCTTCAAGCGAACCATATTTCTTGTTCTTATTAACACGGGCATCCTCAATCGCTTTATTATAGTAATCAATAATTATCTTTATTGCTTTATTCATATGATAAAATTCGGTTTCTTTGCCGTTATCGTTAATTTTCGATTCAATGGTTAATAAACCTTTTTTAATCAACTGATCCAGAACCAAAACAAGTTCATCCATTGATAAAGATAAATTCTTAATTAATTTCGATGGATTGAGAAAGGTAATACCTTTCTTTTTTTGACTGTTAAGTTCAATAAGAACAAAGGCTTCTGTTTCATTAATACCTAAAAATTTATAATTTTTTAAGATTAACTTATTAAAATCAAGAATACCATCCTCAATCAACTTTAACATTAATTCAGTATCCATACTTTATCACCTTTCTTTAATCTTCACTTAGTACATCAGCTGACACGAGTTTCTCTAAAGTATTTTTAGCAGCATCCTGTTCTGCTTCTTTTTTTGTTTTTCCCATTCCTTCACCCATTTTTATACCATCATCCATTGTTACTCTGGCAATAAATGTTCGATCATGAGCGGGACCGGTCTCCGAGATAATTTCATAGACCAAAGTCCGTTTATCAGACTGCACTAATTCTTGAAGTTTGCTTTTATAATCATTATTTTCTTTATTGATATTCCGTTTTATTTCTGGAAAGACAATTTTATTAAGAACTTTATAGACTTCATTAAAACCTTTATCTAGAAAAATCGCACCTAAAAAAGCTTCAAACGCATCAGCTAACACCGCTGGTTTTTCTCTACCCTGACTAAGTTCTTCACCCTTCCCTAGCAAAAGGTATTTTCCTAAATCGAAACTTTTAGCTAGATAAGATAAACTTCCTTCGCAGACTTCCTGGGCGCGTTTTTTAGTTAAGAAACCTTCATCTACATTAGGCATAAGTTCATATAAGAATTTTCCGACAGCCAGATCAATGACCGCATCGCCGATAAACTCTAGCCTTTGATTTGATACTGTATTGTTTTCGTTCGCATAAGACGGGTGAGTCATAGCTTGGACAAGTAAATCTTCATTCGTAAAATGGAGATTAAAATAGTTAGCTAACTTGTCAAGATTATTCTTCATTTTTCATCAACTCGCTTGTTTCCGAAACGTATTTAGCTACTTTAGGAAATACTTCTGCCCTGACAACATCGGCAGCCTGTCGAATACCATTATAAAAACCGTAGGCTTTTGAAGCACCCTGAGCTTTAATAACCGGTGCATATAATCCATAAATCATTGCTCCACCGATTTCTTCAGCAGACATTGATTTCTTAAAGTTTTTTAAATTTCTTTTGGCAATAATGGCACCCAATTTTCCTAAGAAAGTTGCCTTGAGTTCTTTTTTTAGAATTTCTCCCATGCCTTTTGCAACACCTTCCATTGTTTTCATAACAATGTTAGCTGTAAAACCATCGCTGATTAAAATATCACAAGGCGGATTTAAAACTGATTTAGGCTCAACGTTCCCATAAAAATCAAATAAATCGGTTTCTTTAAATAAATTGAAAACCTCTTTATCTATCTCTCTTCCCTTTCCTTCTTCAGTGCCAATATTAATTAATCCAACGACTGGATTTTCTCGCTTTAATACTTCTTTAGCAACAACAACAGCAAAATACGCCTGTTGGAGCATATGTTCAGGCTTAATCTCCAGATTTGCGCCTGCATCAAGTAAAATTGTCCCTTTTCCATCAATAGATGGAATCATAGGAGCAATTGCCGTGCGTTTAAAACCTGGCATTCTTCGAACTAAAATATGTGCACCAGCGATTAAAGCCTGAGTAGCTCCACTTGATACAACGGCATCATTCTCCTGCTTTCTTAAACTTGAAAGTGCAAGTGCCATCGACCCGTTTGGATGATCCTTGATTGCTTTAATAGGATTTTTTTCACCCATGTCGATAACATAATCACTTTCAACGATTTTTATTCTTTCTCTAGAGGTTAAGTAAGGCTCGATTTTTTCTTTTTCCCCATAGAGTGTGATTTCAATATCTTTTATATTCTGAATGGCCATCAAAGCGCCTTGAATTTGTTCCTTAGGAGCGTAATCTCCACCCATAGCGTCTACTGCGATTCTAATCATGTTTCCGTTCATAATCTATTAACAAAAATAGATTAATTCTCCTCTCTGTGTATTCTCTTATAAAGTATATCATAAAATTCAGTCCAGATGATAATTTTCAATTGAAGATAATGTATTTTTAACTAAGGATATCATTTTTGAATCCTGTGAATCAAGATTATTTTTGGCATCTTCAAATGCAATTTCAAGCAATGCTTCATCTTCAATAATGTTCGCCATTTTAAATTTAGGAATCCCCGTCTGTTCAGAACCGAAAACTTCTCCTGGTCCTCTTTGTCTTAAATCTTCTTTACTGATTTCAAACCCGTCATTTGTTTTTTCTAGGATTTCCAGACGATAATTTCCTAATAATATTGAATCAGAAAGAAAATAACAATACGACTGAAGCTTATTTCTTCCAACTCTTCCTCTAAGCTGATGCAATTGAGATAACCCGAAACGTTCAGCGTTAATCACGGTCATTACGGTGGCTTTTGGAGCGTTTAACCCTACTTCTACAACCGTAGTTGAAACCAGAACGCTGATTTTGCCGTTATAGAAACGGTCTAGTATCGAGGTCTTTTCTTCATTTTTTAATTTTCCATGCAGTATTTCTATTTTATATTGATTAGGAATATGCTCAACAAGGATATCATAGAGTTCCTGAACGCCAATTAAATCGGAAGTCGATTTTCCTTCGATAACCGGCACGATAAAATAAGCCTGATTATCTTGCTCTAGTTCAAGTATAACCCTTTTAATTACCGAATCAATATATGAAAAATCAGACACGGTTGTTTGTATTTGTTTTCTTCCTGCTGGTAAAGTTTGAATTATACTAATATCCATATCTCCAAAAATTGTTATTGATAAGGTTCGTGGTATCGGCGTTGCACTCATCAATAGAACATCAGGATTGTGTCCTTTTAATCGTAATTTCTTTCTTTGATCTACGCCAAATCGGTGTTGTTCATCAATGACAACAAATCCTAATTTATGATAATTGATTTCATCTTGAATTAAAGAATGAGTTCCGACGATGAGATTAATCGTCCCTTTTTCTAATCCATTCAGAATTTTTAACCGTTCTTCTTTTTTGATGCTACTGCTTAAAAAAGATACATTAACCGAAAAAGGAGATAATGTTTTCGTTAAATATTGGTAATGCTGATATGCCAATATTTCTGTTGGAGCCATTATTGCAACTTGTTCTCCACCGGTAATAACTGCAAAACTAGCTATCGTAGCGCAGACAGTCTTTCCTGAGCCTACATCACCCTGCAATAATCTAATCATCGGATGGTTTTTTTTCAGATCACGGAATATCTCATTAGTAACTTCTTTTTGATCTTTTGTGAGTTCAAACGGCAATGAAGCAATTAATTCTTTGACTTTAGTCAGATTATAGATTTTTGGACTAACATAAAAACTGTCGTTTATTTTCTTTAAGAGTGCTATCCTAAGACCAAAACGAAATAATTCTTCATATTTGATTCGTTGACTTACCATAGTAATATCTGATTCATCAATTGGCTGGTGAGCTTTTTTCAGTGCTTCGTTATATGAAAGCAATCGTCGTTCTTTAATGATATTGTAAGGCAAAAAATCTTCTTCAAATAAAGACGATTGTTTCAAACATTCTTTTACTATTTTCGAATATATTTTATCGCTAATATTATCCAAATTATAAATCGGGATAATTCCTTCGATATAATTTTTAGATAAAACAATATCACTTGCAGTCATCGTTTTTTTAGTTGGATCAAACTTGCCTGTAACAACTATTTCGGTTCCGATATTCAGTGACTGTTTTAAGAATTCACGATTAAAAATGAATATTTTGTATGATAATCCGTCTGAAGTCGTCATAATTGTAAGTTTAGTCAGCTTTTTACGAATATATTGCAGAATTGGACGGTCAGTGATTATTGCCTTTAATGTGATTGATTCCCCAGGAATAATATATTGAATAGTAGATATATGGTGTCTTTCATATCGTGAAGGTAAATAATGAATGACATCGTTGATTGTATGAATATGATTATCAGCTAGTTTTTTAAGCATCGCTTCGCCAATACCTTTTATATTTAACAGTTCATGTCTCATAATAATCCTCCCAGTGCATTCATTTTAACCAATATAATCAAATAATAAAAGTATTATTGAAATATTTATAGAAAATAAAAAGGTGCAGTGATTACTTGCACCCGTTAAGTTAAGAAATATTATTTTACTCTACTGAAATTATATATGAATAAATGTCCTGTCCGCCGTTAATGACTTCTACTTCAATTGGAAATTCTTCGGACACTTCTTCAACAATCTCGTTGACTTCTTCTTCATTGACGTCAGCACCAAACATAATAGTGACAATTTCGCTGAATTTGTCAATCATTGATTTTAATAGTTTTTTTGCTGCTTCAATCCTGTTTTGTACACTAACAACAATTTCACCATTAAATATGCCCATAAAATCATCTTTTTGAATTTTAACACCATTATTAACGCTTTCACGAATCGCATACGTTATTTCGCCTGTTTTGACGTTTTTAATGTGTCTTTGCATATCTTTCAGGTTAGTTTCGGGATCTTGTGTAGCGTCAAACATCGTAAGTGCAGCATAACCCTGCGGAATCGTTTTAGCAGCAAGAACATACACGTTTTGGTTTTCGATTAGTTTTGCAGCGGTTTCTGCTGAAAGTAATACGTTTTTATTATTTGGGATAATAATAATATTATCTGCATGGATATTTTCGCAGGCTTTCACGAAATCTTCAACAGACGGATTCATTGTCTGACCGCCATCAATGATGAAATCACAACCCATTTCAATAAATGTGTCTTTTAACCCATCGCCATTGACTACTGCTACAATCGCATATTTTTTGTGTACTTTAGGTGCTTTTCCGACTGTGTGTTCATGACCGCAATCACAAGGTTCTTCTCCAGAAGTAGGTTGATGCATAACTACCTCGGTGTGTTGAACAGTCATATTCTCAATTTTCATATTAATGAAAAATCCAAAACGTTGGCCTAAATTGAGAGCGTCACCTGGTGTTTTAGTGTGGATATGCACTTTCAAAATATTATCGTCCTGAACGACTACTAAAGAATCCCCAAGAGGTGAAATCATGTCGATGAAATCTTTTTGATTAAACTCGTCAACTTTCTCAAGTTGCATAATAAACTCAGTACAATAGCCAAAATCAGTAGCACCTTTAAAACTGTCCATATTCATGGGCTGAACCGGTTTATGTTCAACAGTCGTCTGTTGTTGTGCTTGAGCATCCTTATAAATAATCCCTTTAAGAGCATCAGCCATTCCTAAAACAACTTCAATGTATCCGGCTCCTCCGGAATCAATAACCCCAACTTCTTTAAGAATTGGAAGTAAATCAGGAGTGCGCTCTAGTGAAGCATTTAATTCTTCAATGTATTTAATGAATAAATCTTCATATGTTGTTTTTGCATGTGAATAAGCTAACGCAACGTCTGCCCCCTCACGAGATACGGTTAACATTGTACCTTCAACTGGATTAATAACTGCAGAATATGCCTGTTCAACTCCTTGTCTAAGCGCTTTAGAAAATTGAACTGTGTTTGCCTCGTCTACGCCCTTAAGTCCATTAGCAAATCCACTGAAAAGTTGGGACAAGATAACTCCGGAGTTACCACGCGCTCCCATTAACATTCCGCGAGCCAACGTTTTAGCAACTGCCCCTATAGAAGTTTCATCAAGATTCGCTATCGATTTTGCACCCGCCTGCATAGTCGCAGACATATTAGATCCGGTATCACCATCCGGTACCGGGAATACATTTAATTCGTTTATTCGATCAAGGTTATTTTTTAGTCTCGTACTCCCATTTAAAACCAGTTTTTTAAATAACTGGCCATCCATTAAAACTGTATCCATAAAATTCCTCCATGAGTTAACTGATGTTTATGATTTTTCTATGTATATTTATAATATAAAAACTTTTAATATCAAAAAAAGCATAATCATTCTATCATAAACCTAAAAAATATGCAACTACTTTAAATTTAGCTCCTTCACCTAAAATCAAAAAAACAAAAAGAAAGAAATATTACTTGCATTATCCGTTATCTATGATAAAATATTAAGTGCTGAATTAACACAGAAACGGAGTGATATCATGCCAAGAGTATGCGCGGTTACTGGTAAAAAGTTTATGTCAGGTAACCAACGTTCTCATTCGATGATTGCTACAAGAAAATTGTGGAAAGCAAACCTTCAAAAAGTTCGTATCATTGATGAAAACGGCCAAGTTAAGAGAGTGTACGTTTCTGCTAGAGCATTAAAAAGCGGAAAAGTTACCAGAGCTTAATCTAAGAAAAACCCTCGAAAGAGGGGTTTTTTCTTTCTAAAAACGCAATCCAAGTCGGATCGCGTTTTTTTTATATTACAAAAGTAACAGATTCCAGAGTTGTTGAAAAGGTAAGCGTAGATTTATTTAATCGATAAAACCATAAAGTTATCGATTGTCCTTTTTGGTAATTTTGATTGATATGCTGGTATGTAGGATACAGTGTCGCAATATTATAATTATCAACTTTTACGATTAAATCACCAATAGATAGACCTGAGTTTAGCATCGCTTCATCACTTAATAACAAGTTAATCATCAGCCCCCGAGTTACCTGATTGGGAAGTATTAATCTAACTTCGGGTAAAGCTGAACTGATTCCAAATTCATCAGGATTAACATCAACCCAATTCAGCGATACATTCCCTACAATGTCAGTAAAACTGCCACCAAGCATTCTGATAGAATTGACAATATCTTTAACCATATCGATAGGAATTGCAAATCCCATCCCTTCAATCTCATCGGTAGCGTATTTAGCAACATTTATACCTACTACTTCACCCTGAAGATTATAGATAGGTCCTCCGCTGTTCCCGGAATTAATCGCTGCATCATGCTGAATATAAGGTACTAATAGTTCCCAGTCCGTCGTCCGGTTAACGCCTGCGACGACTCCCAGTGTTAAAGTGTTATAAAAATCATAACCTTTTGGATTCCCAGACGCTAATATGATTTCACCTTTTGTTAAAGTTGAAGACGATCCCAGAGGAGAAACTTTTAAAGACTGCGTTAAGCCTATGCCGCTGAATGATAATACTGCTATATCAACGTCTTTATCATATCCTAATAGCGTTGCTACTACAGAACTTCGATCACTAAACACAATTTTATAATTATCCGCATCATCAATTACATGATGATTAGTTATTACGTAATAAGTCTGCGTAATTTCATCATAATCATATATAACTGCGCTACCAAGCGATACTCCTTCTTCACCTAAATAGGACGTAATGCCTAAGACCGACTGTTCTGATAATTTTGAAACTTCAATGATATTCGTTTGAAGTTCATCAAGAGGAACCGACAAAACAGGTTGTTCCAAGAATTCATTAAACTTAGCGACAATGGAATTATATATGTCTTCCTGCAGATTTGTTCTGACACTTTCCAGTAATCCTGAATAAAATTCTTCTCGGATTGTCGGATATAAATCATTATATAACTGATTGATTAAATCTTCTTTGTCAGTGTATGAATATATTGAATCTGTCGTTTGTTCTCCTAATGAAGAAGTTGTTTGAAGAGTAGCCGGCGTTTCTCCATCCAGAGTTATTGCCGATACTCCCATAGTAAATAATAATATTAATGAAAAGATTAGAATTAAACGTTTTGCCATAGTCAGTTCCTCCTAAGGCTTTGGTTTAAGTTCAATATCTGTAATCGTCAGTGACTGACCGGCGCGGTAAACAACAATATCAATAACATCACCGACACGGTATTTGCTGAAACCTGCTTTAAAATCAAGTGAGTTAGTAATTACTACATCGGCAATCTGTGTAATAATATCGCCATTTTGAACATATCCATATAATGAAGTATTATTTAGAACACCGATAACATAAAATCCTGAAGTTATAGAACCTGGGAGAGTTATATTATTACTAACAAAATAATTCGGATTACTCATGATGTCTACGAAAGTGATACCCAGAACCGGTACTTGCTTTGATACACCATAGAGTTCAATATCAGAACAAATACGAGCGACTAATTCAGACGGAATTGCAAAACCCATTCCTTCAATTTCTGTCGAAGCTATTTTAATAACGTTGATGCCAATGACTTCTCCATTTAAATTAAGCAAAGCACCGCCGCTATTTCCAGAGTTGATTGCTGCATCGTGCTGAATATAATTAACGAACATATCGGTAACATCATCATTATCAATGTCAAAATAACGGTTTAATCCAGATACTATCCCTAAAGTAACGGATCCGAAATAATCGAATCCATTTGGATTTCCGACAGCAAGAACCATATTCCCTTTAGTTAAGCTTTCAGAATCTCCAAACTGTAGAACTGTTAGTTCTTTTGAAGATACAAAAGTTAAAACAGCCAAATCTACTAGAGAATCAAAACCGATTAAGGTAGCATCAACAGTCGTTTCATCTTCAAACTGAATTTGATAAGAAGTTCCACCTTCAATCACATGGTTATTTGTAACTACATAATAAGTAGTTCCTGTTTGTTTATAAATAACACCAGACCCGACTGATTGAACTGCCCCTTTAATATTCAGGTTTGCAACGCCAATCACCCCAGGAGCAGCGTTTAAGGCTACCTGAAGAATTTGACTGCTGGTCGATAATGCTTCTAAAGTTATTTCGCCTGTGCCGATTTTATTATATAAATCCTGCAACACATCATCATAGATTTCTCTGAATTGTTCTTCAGAAATATCGTTGATAATTTCTGAACGGATTTCATCATACAAATCAGCATATATCTTTGCATAGACCTCAGAAATGACGTCATTCATATCCATTTCTGTGGTCGTTTGGGTTATCGGAGATGTGGTAACCGAACTTACTACCCCTTTGGTTGTCGTAAAATCAACAGTACAGGCGACTGTTGAGAGAAATAATAACGAAATTAATAATGCATAAAATTTTTTCATGTGGTTCACCCCGCTAATTGACATTATAACAAAATATCAGTGAAGATTCTTGTAAAAATATGTGAAATTTTAGTGAGAAATTAGTACTTAATGTCATCGGTTTCGATGACAAGCAGTCGACCTTTTGAAAAAGCTATTTCTCCGCTGCCTTCGTTTGATACACAAATCGAATCCGAAGCAGATAGAAAATAATTATCTAATTCATATTTGAATCCTTTAATTGTTAAATCATATACATCATCAATTGCAAAAAAAGAAATGTAATGATGGGTATTATCAACATGATATTTCCCTTTTTTCAAAGTGAATATTTTAGAATGATTATCAATAAATTTAACGTTATATTTTTTTAGAAGGTTGATGTTTGCTAATAAATGATCTACTCTTCCGCCAATGCCACCGTACACTTCAATTGAGTCATAATCAATATTGTTGTATAGGTAATCTAAAGTGAATGCCAAATCAGTCATATTTTTATCTTTATCTAATCGGATTATTGCTTCTGCCTTGCTTTCAATGATATCGAGATATTCTTTTTTAATAGAGTCAAAATCTCCTATTGCAAAATCAATTCTCATAGCGTTGTTCAGTAAATATTCTAGCCCTGAGTCAACACCCACTAAAATTTCATTTGCCTCTTCAAAATAGATTTTTCCAATATCGTAATTATTTGGGCCTGTAAAGACTTTAATTTTATTAGACATTTTCTAACTCACTTATTGCAACATCACGATCATTCCGATTAAAGATAAATGAACCAGCAACAACAACGTCGGCCCCTGCTAAAGATACTAGTTTTGCGGTTGATAAATTAATTCCTCCATCAACTTCAATAAGATAATTTAGCTGATTTTTTTTACGGTATTCATGGAGAAAACTAATTTTATCAATAGAACTGTCGATAAATTTTTGACCACCTTTGCCAGGTTCAACACTCATAATAAGTATTAAATCTATATCATCAAGATAAGGAAGGAGTTCATCAATGTTCGTCATGGGTTTTATCGATAATCCTACTTTTACATTAAGATTTCTGATTGATTCAATTGCTACTTTGGTTGAAATCCCTAGAGCCTCAATATGAACCGTTATCAAGTCCGCACCAGCTTTGACATATCGAATAATATCCGGAATGGGATTATCGACCATCAAATGACAATCAAAAAACTGATGACTGTAATTTTTTACTTCAGATACTAGATGATGATCATAGGTTTTGTTAGGCACAAAAACCCCATCCATAATATCAAAATGAAGCCATTTTGCACTGGATATAGACTTTATTTCAGCTGGTAGATTATTCATATCCGCTGTTAAAAATGATGGGGCAACAATCATAAAAACATCCTCCTAATATTTGACCTTTTGTTTCTTAATCATTTGATGAAATAAGACATAATTCTCATAACGTTCTTTAAGGATATTTCCGCTATGATAAGCCATTTTCACAGCACAATCAGGTTCGTTTATGTGTAAACATCCATTGAATCGACAAGCTTCAGAAATCTCGACGAAATCAGGATATAGATCTTTTAATCTTGTGATATCCATTTCTGGAAATTCCAGTTTTGAAAAGCCGGGAGTATCGGCTATCCATCCCTGATAAACGTTAATCAGTTCAACATGCCTTGTAGTATGTTTACCGCGGCCTAGAGCTTCCGAAATAACATCGGTTTTAAGATTTAACTCGGGCATTATCGCATTTAACAAACTGCTCTTTCCAGCACCGGTTTGCCCTGAAAAAACACTGACTTTACCCGTTAATATATTCATCAATTCGTTAATTCCGATTTTGTTTTTTGAATCGATGTATCCTACCTGAAAAAAATTTTCATAATAGGATAATTTCGACTTAATCATCGATAATTCTTTTTCAGTTAATAAATCAATTTTTGTAAGAACAATAACTGGAGTAATATTCGCTTCGATGATTAATGCCAAGAATTGATCGAGCAAATAAAAACTAAAGTCAGGTTTTTTTGCGGAACAGATAATAATCGCCTGATCAACGTTAGCAATAGCCGGCCGGATTAAATCATTCTTCCTAGGAAGAACTTCAGTAATTGATTCTTCACTAAACAAAACGTCATCTCCGACTTTGGGTGAAATATTCTGATAGCGGAATAATCCTATCGGTTTAATATCTATCCTTTTTCCAGTCTCATCAATTACGGTATACAGCCCACCAATTAATCGGATTATTTTCCCTTTTTTCAAATCAAAACCTCCGTTAAAATGATTCAAAACATTCACTAACATTATACTTGAAAAGGTGAAAAAAAAGAAGACTTTCGTCTTCTATTTACTAGTATGCTTTAACTCTGCGTTTAAAATATGCTTTTGGATGTTCACATACCGGACATTTTTCCGGAGCTTTTTTACCGACATGAATATGACCACATTCTGAACAAATCCAAATTTCTGATTCTTCCGATTCAAATACTCGGTTATCTTTTAATTGTTGCAGTAAAGCTAAGTATCTTTCTTCATGTTCTTTTTCAATCTTCGCTACCGCTTCAAATAAAAAAGCAATACGTGTAAATCCTTCTTCTCTTGCAGTTTCTGCAAAACCTTTATACATGTCAGTCCATTCATAATGTTCGCCCGCAGCACCATCAATTAAATTTAATTCAGTGGTAGGAATCTCATTATTGTGAAGGAGTTTAAACCAGATTTTTGCATGTTCTTTTTCGTTTTCTGCTGTTTCTAAGAAGAAATCGCCAATTTGGTTGTATCCTTCTTTTTTCGCAACCGATGCGTAAAAAGTATACTTATTTCTTGCCTGAGATTCGCCTGCAAAAGCGGCTTGTAAATTTTTTTCGGTCTGTGAACCTTTAAATTCCATAGTGATATCCTCCTCAATGATTTATTGTACTTATTTTATCATATTTCACTGAACATTAAAATGACTATTTAATAATTAGTCACCAAAAGAAATACCAATGTTTTTAGCAGTCGTTACTAAGTCCCCATTAGGGTTGACTATTCTTGCGCCGCCTTTGCTTGTTTCTCCAGTTTCACCAGATCCAACTACTTCAGTAATAGGAACTGCAACCATTTTATTGTTTTGAATTGCAACCATTTTTCCGAACTCACCATTTGCAATCATATCAGCTGCATATGCACCATAACGGGTACTTAACACACGGTCAAAACAATTAGTTACTCCACCACGCTGGATATAACCGAGATTAGATGCTCTAACTTCTTGTCCAGTTACTGGAGTAACGATTTTTTCGAGTAATAACGCTATTTGATCACTGACTCCGCCAAGACGGACTGAGTCAGGTGAATCTTCAACGATTTTTTTAACTGTGACATCTCCATCAAGCGGTTTTGCACCTTCAGAAACACACAAAATAGAAAAACGAGAACCGTGATTATATCGATCGATAATGGCTTCAGCAACCTTGTTAATATCATAAGGGATTTCTGGGATTAAAATCACATCTGCTGAACCGGCAATTCCCCCTTCTAACGCTAACCAGCCTGCATTTCGTCCCATAACTTCGAGAATCATGACGCGATCATGAGAAAAAGCGGTAGTATGAAGTGCATCAAGTGCATTGACGATATGGTCTAGCGCAGTACGGTATCCGAATGTTATGTCTGTTGCAGGAACATCATTATCAATTGTTTTTGGAATACCAACAACATTAATGCCTTTGCGGTAAAAGTCACGAGCAGAAGTCAGTGTGCCATCGCCGCCAATAATGACAAGTGCATCAACGTTATGTTTTTTCAGATTATCAATCGCAACCTGAGAAACATCGCGTTTAACCATTTTTCCGGATTCATCTTTCATTGGGTAACTGAAAAGATTATCCTTATTTGAGTTTTTAAGGATAGTTCCGCCTTGGTGAAATATTCCGGATACTGAACGGCGGTCTAGTTCAATCCATTCGTCTTTATAAAGGCCATTGTAACCTCCTAAAAAACCGATTACTTCATATCCATATTTAACGATAGCAGTTTTTACAACAGAACGGATAACTGCATTAAGGCCTGAGCAATCTCCTCCACCAGTTAAAATCGCAATTTTTTTAATTTTTTTCTCCATATTAATCTTCCTTTTTCAAATTTTCACAAATTTTCATTATAAGTTTACCATCACATCTGTGCTGAGTCAAATATTATCTAATAATCATTCAGATTTCATTCTCAATTGTCCACACGCAGCATCAATATCTCCACCTTGTTCTTTTCTAAGAATGGCGTTGATTCCACGTTTAATTAGGCGATCATAAAATTGCATTGCCCTTTTCATATCTGTTCTTTCATATTCAAACTCTTTGACGTAATTATAAGGGATTAAGTTTACGTAGGCGTTTAACCCACGGATTAAATCGGATAACTGGTCAGCTAATTCAACCGAGTCATTAACGCCGTTTAATAAAATATACTCAAAAGTTATACGTCTGGACGTTTTTTCGAAATAAACTCGACAGGCTTCGATAATCTCGTCAAGTGGATATTTCTTGTTTATTTTCATAAGTTTGGTCCTTAAATCATCATTAGGAGCATGTAAACTTATCGCTAGATTACTTCTTATCGGTTCGTTTGCATAATCATAGATTCTTGGGACAATGCCACAACTAGATACCGTTATATGTCTTTGTCCGATTTGCAATCCTTTAGGATCATTGACGATTTTAACAAATTTGATGACATTATCATAATTGTCAAACGGTTCTCCTGTTCCCATGACAACGATGTGCGTTATTTTCTGACCAGATAGTTTTTCAGCTGAAATAACCTGCATAACTAATTCAGCAGCTGAAAGATTTCTAGATTTGTATTTTAATCCGGATGCACAAAATGAACATCCCATGTTACAACCAACCTGGCTGGTAACACAAAGGCTCACACCATAATCCTGTAACATCATAACTGTTTCAATGGCGAATCCATCAGATAATTCAAATAAAAATTTCTGAGTTCCATCCTGAGACTGTTGTAAAGTTTTCACTTTCAAATCCTCAAGGACAAAGTTCTCAATCATAAAACCTTTTAAATCTTTACTGATGTTAGTCATCAGATTAAAGTCAAAAACCGATTTGGCATAAACCCACTCGTATAATTGTGTCGCATTAAATTTCTTGAACCCGTTTTCAACGAGTTTTGAAGCTAAATCATCAATCGTAAAATCATAAAAATTCATCAAATTTATCACCTATTAAATTATACATGAAATACTGTTAAAACCAAATGTTTTTGATTATAAAAACGGTTTCTATACTTCCCGTTTCCTTTTTGTCGTAATGATGACCGATAAACCAAAAAAAATCAGAGCTGTCCCTACTAAAAACATGATTGAAGTTAACTGACTTACTACAACGTCATTAAAGTAAAACTGAATTCCCAGAGTCTCAGATACTTCTCTAGGCAGGTATTCCAAATCAATGACTTCATTAATCATTATTTGTCTAATTAATGAAGCGGAATGAGAGAACGGAAAGACTTTAATAAAACTTTGAATTGCATTTGGAAGAGCACCTACGGGAACATATATCCCCATCAAAAAACCAATTAAGGTTCCGACAATCGTCGAAATTGTACTGTAAGCATTCATTGTTTTAATCATTGATACGAAAAAGAATAAAAAAGAACTACTAGCGACAGTCGATAATATGACAACACCAAGAACTCTCAATAACGCACCAAAACCGACGAATTCACCTCCATAGGCAATAATATATACTTCAGCCAATATAAATGTGAAAATACTCATAATCACACCGATGACGACAGAACTTATAGCATAGGAGATAACGATTTTCCATCTTTCAATCGGAGCGGTTTCAAAATCTCGGTTAATTTTTCTAGATAAATCATCAACCATTTGGCCTAATCCGCCTAAAGTCGTAGTGATTGTGGCTGTAGCTATGACGCCGGCCATAATCCACGAGTCAGTTAAAAATCTAGCATTTTCACCAGCAACTTCTCCAGAACTCTCAACCATTCTTCCTAAAAATAAAACATATAGACCAATGATAATCATGACGCTGAGCATTGAAAAGAAGACACTGATTTTATCGCGAAAATAAAGCAAAACATTCCTTTTGACTAAACTAAAAATCATTCTCGCATCTCCTTCCCGGTAATTCCGATAAATGCGTCATCCATCGTTCCGTTTAATACCTGAAAAGCGGAAATTTGCTGATCAAGAAGTTTTAAAAGCGGAATTGAATCCATCGTCGAATCAATCGGAATAATCATTAAATCACTGATTTCTGTAAAAGCAACCTTATTGTCAATTAATAATTGAGTAACTTTCTTTTTATCGATAGGCTTAATCTGCAGTGAATCAGTTGAATATTTTTCTTTTAATTCAATCGGAGTACCTTTTGCGACTATTTCACCATTATCGATAACCACGACGTAATCTGCTTTGGCTGCTTCTTCCATATAATGAGTGGTTAAAAATACGGTAACGCCATGATTGATATATAAATTTTCAATCATTCTCCATACTGATTTTCTGGTTTGAGGATCCAGACCGGTCGTAGGTTCATCTAAAAACAATATTTTTGGATTATGCAATAAAGCCCGTGCAATATCAACTCTTCGTCTTTGACCTCCCGATAGTTGGCCATACCTGCGATTCTTTATTTCTTTGATATCCGTCACTATTAGTGCGTTCTCGATAGCAGTATCTAATTCATTTGGAGAAAGTCCATAAAAACTTCCCCGAATTCGTAAATTTTCTTCAATTGTTAACAGATTATCTAATACGCTGTCTTGAAAAACAATTCCGATTCTTTGTCTGATTAGGGCATCGTCAATTCCTAATTTTAAGCCATCGACGATAACTTCACCTTCGCTATAACTTAATAAAGTACAAATCACATTAATTGTCGTCGACTTTCCCGCTCCATTCGGTCCTAAAAAAGCGAATAATTTACCTTTTTCGACGTAAAAATCAATTCCTTTAACAGCATGGACTTCTCCGTAACTTTTATGAAGATTTAATACATCTATAATTTTATCCATACTACTCTCCTAATAAAATGATGTCTAATTTATTATATCATGAAGATATAATTTCGTTTCATTCGTTTATAAATCATATGATAAATTAATAAAAAGACCTATAATCAAAGGATTATAGGACTTCTTTCTATGATCTTAATTGACCGTCTAACTCCTGAGAGACAGCTTTTAAAATGCGAGATACCAGCTGATCAACTTCCTCAGTAGACAGCGTTTTTGTATAGTCCTGGAAAACCAGACTCAAAGCGATTGATTTTTTGCCTGATTCGATGTTTACACCCTGATAGACATCAAAGATATCCACATCGATTAAAGTCTTTTTCCCGGCCTTTTTTATCGTGTTCATCAAATCCTGTGCAGTAATTTTGGCATCGATAACGATAGCTAAATCGCGAGTAACAGATGGATATTTAGGGATTTCCCTCATTTTTACCGTCGGAGAAGACGAGTTGACCAAGACGTTAAAATTGAGTTCAAAGCCATATACGTCTGGCAACCCTTTCTGAGCTAATAATGAAGGATGTAGTTTACCGATCCATCCTAACAAATTTCCTTCAACCCATATCTGAGCCGACAATCCCGGATGCAGTAAATCTGTATGTTTCGCCATTGGAGAATAGATGACGTTATTAATATTTAAACTTTTAAATAATGATTCCAGAAGTCCTTTGACTAAAAAGAAATCAGCCTTTTGCGATATTCCCTGCCATTTTGAATCGTTATATATACCGGTCAAAAGGCCTGAAACTAGTTCGTTTTCACCATTTGCCGTATATCCTTTTCCGATTTCAAATAACTGAACATTCGTATTTTTCCGGGCGATATTATAACTCAGTACTTCCAGCATTGCTGGAATCTGAGAATGGCGCATAGTCCCTCTGTTTTCAACAATCGGATAACTCAATTTGATTGAAGAGTGTCCTTCGAAATCAAATAAAGGTGCTTCTAATTCAGAAGTCAATGAATAAGTTATAGTTTCGTTTAATCCTAATGATACTAATGTATCCCTGATTATACGTCTTTGTTTTTGGACAGTAGTCAATAATCCTGGAATTGAGGAACTGTGCAAAGTTGTCGGAATCAGTTCATAACCAGCAATTCTGACGATTTCTTCAATTAAATCCTGATAGGTTTTTACGTCAAATCGTCTTGTCGGAACATGAACTGTGAAGCTATTATCATTTTGAGTATAATCAAATTGCAAACGTTGTAACACTGAAGCAACAAGTTCGTTTGAGTAACGATAACCAGTAACACTTATTAGTTTATCAAGAGATAAATCAACTTTTAAAGGAACAAGAGACTGTGATTCAAAATAACTTACCTGAGATAGAACATTACCGGAAGCAAGTGTGTTAAATAATTCCGCTGCCCGATTACATGCCAAAAGTGTCCGATTCGGATCAAGCCCGCGTTCAAACCTTGAAGAAGATTCACTTCTTAAATCTAATCTTTTCGAAGTTTTTCTGATTGTTAATCCATAGAAAACAGCTGATTCAAGTAATATTCTCTCTGTAGAATTATCAATTTGCGTCGACTCTCCACCCATTACTCCCGCTAAAGCGACTGGATATAATCCATTTGTAATTACAATATCTTCTTCTAACAAGATACGGGTTTTTCCATCAAGTGTCACAATAGTTTCGTCTTTTTTTGCTTTTCTAACAACGATTTCATTACTTTGTAACTTATCATAATCAAAAGCGTGAAGCGGTTGTCCGGTTTCTAACATTACATAATTAGTTATATCGACGACATTATTGATTGGTCTGATACCTGCAGCAATAAGTCTTGCTTTTAGCCAATAGGGACTTTCAGTAATTTTTACACCCTGAATGACTCTAGCATAATATGATTTACATAAATTTGTTTCACTCGATACTTTGACTGGGTTTAAAACCGCAATCTCTTTAACCTTGCATTCAGATAAATGAAGCGAGGTATTTAGCATAGCAGACACATCATAGGCTATCCCCATCATTGACATCAGGTCGCCGCGGTTTGGTGTTAATGACAATTCAATGATTTCATCATCATAATTCAGTAATTTAAGAGGATTATCACCAATAACTGCATCACTTGGTAAAACATGAATCCCATCTTCTTGATGATATTTATGATCGATTCCCAGTTCATCTAGAGAGCAAATCATACCTCTAGATTCAACACCGCGAATCGTCGATTTTTTTATTTTAAAATCGCCAGGTAAAACAGCACCTTCCAAGGCTACAATGACCTTTTGTCCTTTGGCAACATTGGGAGCACCACAGATAATCTGTAAAACTTCTTTTGCCACATCAACTTCACAAATATGAAGATGATCTGACTGTGGATGATCAATGCAGGTTAAAACATGACCAACAACTAGGTTGCTAGCCTCAACCATTTTTGAATAACCTTCCACTTCAGAACTCATTAAATTAAATTTACTGACAAGTTCGTTTGTAGAACAAGGAATTTCGACTAATTCTTTTAGCCACTTCAACGAAAATAACATATTTATCCCCTCCTACTTAAACTGACGATTGAATCGTAAATCATTCGTGTAAAATGCTCTGATATCATCGATTTTATATTTTAGTATTGCAATTCTTTCAATGCCCATTCCCAGAGCAAATCCCTGATATACTTTAGAATCATAACCAGCTGCTTCTAAGACGGCATTATTAACCATTCCGGCACCGAGAATTTCAATCCATCCTGTCTGTTTACACATCGAGCAACCTTTTCCTCCGCATTGTCCACAAGAGACATCAACTTCAACCGAAGGTTCAGTAAACGGGAAATACGAAGGACGTAAACGAATATTTCTTTCCTGGCCAAACATTTTTTGGGCAAGAACTAATAAAGTACCTTTTAAATCCGCTATTGTAACATCCTTGTCAACAACCAACGCTTCAATTTGGGTGAATTGATGACTATGTGTCAAATCATCATCATCACGACGGTAAACTTTACCGGGACAAATGATTTTAATCGGCTTATTCCCTCCAGTTTCAAGCATTGTTCTCACCTGTACCGGAGAAGTGTGTGTTCTTAATAACGTTTCTTCAGTTATATAAAAAGTATCCTGCATATCTCTTGCCGGATGTCCTTTTGGCAAATTTAACATCTCAAAATTGTACAAATCGGATTCTATCTCCGGGCCTTCTTTGACGCTATACCCCATACCAATAAACAAATCTTCGATTTCTTCGATAGTTTTGCTTAAAATATGTTTTGAACCGACAGAAAAATTAACCCCGGGCAATGTTACATCAACGGTTTCATTCATTAATTTTTCATCTATTGCTTTTTGTTCAAGCGATGTCTTAGTCTGGTCAAAGAGTTCAGCAATGATATTTTTGCCCTCGTTTACGGTTTGCCCGAAAGCAGGTTTTTCTTCATTGGGTATTGATTTCATTTGACTCATCAGTTGACCAAAAGGGCTATTTTTTCCAAGATACTTTGCTTTCATTTCGCTTAATTCGTTCATGGAAGAAACAGAGCAGATTTGTTGTTTAACTTCTTGAATTATTAAATCTATTTGTTGCTTAACATTCATAGAAAATCCCCCTTATAAAAAAGAAAATCGTCCTAAAAAAGGACGACAAAATAATCGTGGTACCACCTTTGTTCTAGTAAATAACTAGCCCTCGAAATCGTTAACGCCGAAGTACGGAGAAGATTAATCTCACTCAAAAGGTGAATTCATTGGCATCAAAATAAAATACTTTCAGCAAATGTATTTTTCTCTGATAAATTGATTGATCCAACTACTAGTCCTTTATCATAGTATTTCTATATATATTCATTATAGCAAAATCAGGAGTTATTTCAAGACTAATTATTTCTTCTTGAAAAAATCGCAAGCAATCTTAATATTTCAATGTATAACCATACTAGTGAAACCATTAATCCTAACGCTAAAACCCAACTGTATTTCTCATCTAATCCTAATTCAACAGATCTTTTTATGTGTTCAAAATCTAAGAATAAGTATAATGCAGCAATAATTGTTGAAAGGATAGCTACTCCGATATAGAGCCCAGGATTAATCGATGATCCGCCAATTAAGCCTGTTAAGAGCATAAAAACAGACATAACGATAATCGAAATGAGAGCAACAACCATAAATGAGGCAAAAGTCTGACCGACCTTAATAATATTTGTTGAATAAAGCAACATCATGATGAATAGGACGATTATAGTCGTTGAAACTGCTGTAAAAGCAATCCCGGGATAACTGTACTCCAATACCACTGTAACAGTTCCTAATACAACACCTTCGCACGCTGCGTATAAAATTGAGAAAAATGGAGCAAGACGAATTGAACGGCTTCCTATGATTGCTGCTATAAAAGCAATAATCATTGCGCCGATTAACAGTTCTACTGAAAAAGAAATCCGGTAAATCGTATAGTATGCAGTAAAGGCAGCAATCAAAACTAGGAGCACAGTTTTAAAAGCAACATTACTATATGTAACCGCATTTTCGCTCGCGACGATATTTCTCTCTGCGGAATGTAAGATTGGATTTGATGATCTGATTCTCATGTTAACTCCTCCAAAAAACTAACTTGTAAAATAATTATCACACATAAACGTGATAATCCTGTGTAGTTTTAATCATTAATTAAAAATCAAATAAAGACATCTGACTTTCTTCTACCAAATCACCAAAAGCGCCTAAATCATCCAATCTTTCGAATAAAGTTTTAGAAAGTCTTGTTCGATTGCGAACGTCTTGTTTCGATACAAATTGCTTTTCATTTCGAGCATCTACGATTGATTTTGCAACATTTTCGCCTAGAGAATCCACCACGATGAATGGCAGTATCAATGATTTTTTATCAGGACTTATTTTAAAATCTGTCGCTTCAGAGTGATGAATATCAATCTTAGAAAAATACATACCCCGTTTATACATTTCATAAGCCAATTCTAGAACAGTAGCCAGGTTTTTATCTCGTTCAGAAGCGTTATTGCCATCTGCTTCTATCTGTTCAAGTTTCATCTTAATTGCAATTTCACCATTTGACAAAGTATCAGCATCAAAAATGGAAGCACGTTTAGAAAAATATGCGGAATAAAAATAAATCGGTTTGTAAAGTTTAAACCAAGCAATTCTCATCGCCATCAAGACATAGGCTGTCGCATGAGCTTTTGGGAACATGTACTTAATTTTACTGCAGGACCAGATATACCAGTCTGGAACGCCTGATTGTTTCATTAAGTCAGCATAGGAGCTCCATTTATCTGGATTTGCAGGTGCTTTTCCTTTTCGGACAAATTCCATGATTTCAAAAGCAATTGTCGGTTTCATTCCATATTCAATTAAATCAATCATGATATCATCACGGCAGCCGATGATATCTTTAAAATCAATTCGGCCGAACTCGCGTCTTTTTCCGAAAATCAAATCCTGAGCATTAGAGTTCCAGACATCGGTTCCGTGTGACAAACCAGATATTTTTACCAATTCAGCAAACGTTGAAGGTTTTGAATCTCTAAGCATACCTCGGACAAAATTTGTTCCGAATTCGGGAACTCCGAATGAAGCAACATCAGATCTTAAATCATCTTTTGTCAGATTGATGACTTCTGTTCCTGATAATAAACGATAGACTTCTTTATCATCAACAGGAATATCGAATGCATTTGAAAACGGGAATTCTAATGGTTCTTTTTTGACCATATCCATTAAAAATCGAATCATGGTTGGATCATCATGACCTAGAACATCAAGTTTAAATAAATTTGATTCAAACGAATGATAATCAAAGTGTGTGGTTTTCCAAGAAGTGTCAGATGAATCTCCTGGATACTGAATAGGTGTTACATCATAAATCTCTTTATTATTAGGGACTACGACGATTCCACCGGGGTGTTGTCCGCTCGTTCTTTTAGAACCCTCAATACCTTTTGACAAACGTTCAATTTCAGCTCTTCTGATTCTCACTGCAGGTAAAAATAGAGACTGACGTTCATCATTTATTTTTTTGTAAAAATCTCTTACCATGCCAAAGGCTGTTTTTACAGCACAGGTTCCAATCGTGCCAGCTCTGAAAGCATAATTTTCACCAAATATTTTCCGAATATATTCATGAACTACGCCTTGATAATCTCCAGAGAAGTTCAAATCGATATCCGGGACTTTATCTCCCTTGAATCCAAGAAAAGTTTCAAATGGTATATCATGTCCATCTTTTTTAAGCAGAGTGCCACAAACAGGACAATTCTGATTAGGCAAGTCAAGACCGCTTTCAGTCCGGTCGAATAATTTCTCATTTTGTTTCTCGAACTCGTTCATTCCCATCTTTTTATCGTCATCACTCTTTTTAAATGCAGTGAAATGACATTTAGGACAAACGTAATGCGGTGGTAAAGGATTTACTTCTGTAATATTCATCAAAGTCGCGACAAAACTTGAACCTACTGACCCTCGGCTGCCGACTAAATAACCATCATCGAGAGATTTTTTCACAAGAAGATGGGAAATATAGTAAATCGTCGAAAATTGGTTTTTGATAATTGAATCAAGTTCCTGTTCAAGTCTCTTCTTGATGATTGCTGGTAAAGGATCTCCATACAATTCAGTTGCTTTTTGGCGTACCATCGATTCAACTTTTACTTTAATTGACGGAACTCCCTGTTCAGCTAGAAATTCATCTGTAGGAGCATATAATTCTTTTGGGAAAACTTCGATATTATCGATGCTGTCCGCAATCATATTAGGATTGGTAATAACAATTTCTTTGGCGATTTCTTCGCCTAAAAACGAAAACTCTTCGAGCATTTCATTAGTCGTCATATAATGCTGACTGGGTTTTTCTTTTTCATTGTATAGTTTATGGAAACCACCGCCTCCGACTAAAGGGGTTCCAATCATAATTTCGCGGAAAATTTTGTCTTCCGGATCTAAATGATGAACATCGCCGGTGGCGCAGACAGGAATGTTCAGTTCTTTTCCTACTTCAATGATTCTTTTTATTACATCCTGAAGTACTGCCTGCCAATTCGGAATCGATTCTTTTAAGTAATTGAAAGTTGATATAGGCTGTACTTCTAAATAATCAAAATAACGTGCTGCATTTTTTAAACTATCTTTTGATTTATTTATCGCTGTTTCAAAAAAATCAGTATTTCTGCAACCAGAACCTACTAAAATCCCTTTCCGATGGCGATTAATAAATGATTTTGTTATTTTTGCATCGCGATCGAAAAACTTGGTCGAGGCAATCGACAAAATTTTATATAAATTCTTTAACCCTTCCTGTTTTTTTACCAAAAAGTTGATGTGATTAGGGTACTGATATTTGTGGATATTATCAGGAGATAATAAGAGATTCAAATCCTGGAATCGATTGATTCCTTGTTTTTTTGTTTCTTTAAGCATATGTAAAAATACTTCCTGTGTAGCTTCAGCGTCATTAATAGCCCGATGATGTCCGTTCATCGATACTTTTAAGAATTTACATATACTATCAAGAGAATAACGGGAACGATCGGGGTATAGCACTTTGGCTAAAAGAAGCGTATCTATTGAAGGCTGGATTTCATTAGAAATATTCAGCCTTTTATAATTTTCATAGATGTGACCTAAGTCAAAAGATGCATTGTGAGCAACTAATACCGAGTCCTTACTGAACTCATAAAAATTTCTTAAAACCTCATCAACTTTTGGAGCGTTTGTAACATCAGAATTTGTAATTCCTGTCAGATCCATAGTGAACTGACTTAACGGTTTCATAGGATTTACAAACGATGAAAAACGATCGATAATAGCCCCGTTTTTAATCTTGACTCCGGCAATCTCAATCAAAGTATCATAAATAACTGATAATCCCGTAGTTTCTATATCGAAAACGACATAAGTCGCATCGTTAAGCATAACATCGGTTTTCCCATTAGTTATAGAAACATTTTCGTCATCCGCAAATACCAGTTCTAGACCGTATAAAGCTTTAACCCCTGTTTCTTTGGTAAGTTTAAAAAGATCAGGGTAAGACTGAACTGAAGAGTGATCTGTAACTGCAATAGCAGAATGTCCCCATTCTTTTGCCCTTTTTATATACTCCTCTATGGTATTAACTCCATCTAGAGGGGACATTTTTGTATGAAGATGTAATTCTACTCTTTTTTCTTCAGTTGTATCTGTACGTCGGTTTTTTGAAATAACTTCAGTGGATCTTTCCATATTTGTGGCAGTAATCGCAAATTCACCATAAAACTTGTCATACTCGCCAAAACCCGAAATGAGAAGTTCCATTCCGTCTTTAATATCATTACAGAATTTTGCATCTTCTGGGGTGCTAATCCGTTTTTTAATCAGCACGGAGTCTGTACCATCATTTATAATGATATTAGCCTGACCATTTGTTCGATTTTGTCTTATTTCTATACTGCTGACAATACCCCTTACTGTAAAAAAAGGTTTTGTGTACTTATTCTTATATTCTTCAAGTTCAATTTCATCAAAAGGTAACTTCTCGATTGCGGTAAAATCTTTACCAACCGGTTTGTCGACATTTAATTGAATATATTTCGTTGTTACATTATCTTGAACATAAGTCTCGGTCTGTTTGACAAATCCTTGATTGGCTTTTTCAATTTCCTGATCAATAGATTTACATTCTTCATCGATATGAATATCAACATAAGTTTTAAAGCCGTGTTTCTTCAGTTCCATTTCTAAATCAGTCCGGAACATCTGAGCTGATTTAGCTCCCTGAGGAACTTTGATACAAATATGGCCGTGTTCTATTGTAGTCGGATAGTTTTTTAAAGGTAAAAGTCGTTTGTCTTCATCTATTAAACTATCAAGAACATACTCATAATAATCCATTAAGTCATCATCGCTATAATCAAGCATTTTAACTAAAAACTCTATAGCTTTAATCGCTGGATTCTTATAAGGTAGTTGAAGTAATTTTGTCATGAAATATCGATATCTCAGGACTGGAACAGGACGTTCAAATGACAAAAAAAACGTCCAAGTGTTCGTAGCCGGATCTACTTCTAATGCGTTGAGAGTTCCGTATTCTAATATTGTAAGATCATCTAATTCAATCAAATCTAACAATTTTTTGATGCCATCATCCAAAGTAATCACTCCCTTTTTTGTCATTGTTATTATAGCACAGATTCATATGAATAATCATCACTAAAAAAGAAAAACAGTCTTTCGACTGTTTAAAACTCAGCTTTTACTTTTCCAGCTAATACTTCTTCTAAAGCCTGTCCAACCGGTTTAACACATTTGTTATCTACTGATGAATAACCATCTTGTTTGATAATCTTAGCGCGTTTCGCTGAAATATAAGCTAATTTGTATTTTGAATCGATAACCTCTAACAAATCATCGATAGATGGATAACGTAATCCATCGGTATTTTTTGTTGCCATTATTCTTTTCCCTCCAGGAGTTTATAATATTTATGAATTGATCTTTCAGTTTTAGCATGTTCAGCGCGGATAATCGCATAAATTCTGTCCGCTGCGTTATAGACATCGTCATTGACGACAATATAGTCATACTTATATGCTAAATGGTATTCTCTTTCTGCTTTTTCCAATCTTTTCTGAATGCTTTCAGGATTCTCGGTTCCCCGGATTTTTAATCGCTCTATTAAAGCTTTTCTTGAAGGAGGAACGATAAATACGAAAACTGACTCAGGCATTTTTTCACGAACTTGTAAAGCTCCCTGAACTTCAATTTCCATAATGACTTCTTTACCTTCAGAGAGTCTAGAATCGATGTACTTTCTTGGAGTACCATAATACTCACCGACAAATTCAGCATATTCTAACATTTCGTCATTTTCAATAGCCCGAACGAACTCTTCTCGGGACACAAAGAAATAATCGACTCCGTTCACTTCGCCTAATCGAGGTTTTCGGGTGGTCATGGACACTGAATAACAGAAATTATTATCAGGCATATCGAACAAAGCTTTACGAATTGTTCCTTTTCCTACCCCTGATGGACCGCTGATGACAACTAATAATCCGCGTTCATTAAGCTTCATATGGGTCCTCCTGTTTGAGAATATATTATGTAATATATTATCACATAATTGACAAATAGTAAATTATTTTTTGACTGTTCTTGTGATATAATAATTTTGGTGATGAGTAATGAGCATGGATGGAAGATTTATAAGAAAATTAACCGATGAACTTAATAACCAGATTGGTAATGGAAGAATTAATAAAATATATCAGCTTTCTAAAAGCGATTTTTTATTTATGGTTAGATCAAGCTCAAAAAATGAGTCGTTATATTTATCGTTATCACCACAAATCGCCCGCCTGCATTTGACAAATTTCAGTTATGATAAACCACAGGCTCCGAGTGGATTTTGCATGTTATTAAGAAAGTATCTTGAAAATGGGCAAATCAAACAGATTGAAGCTCTCAACGAAGACAGGATAATTCAGATAATTATTGAGAACAGTAATGATTTTGGTGATAAAGTTATCTATTTTGCTGTAATAGAATTAATGGGGAAACATGCCAATTTAATTATAACTGATTCTAATAAAATAATCATCGATTGTTACAAACATGTCAGTCCATTTGAAGGACAGCAACGAACATTTTTAAAGGGATTTAAATATGAACTTCCTGAAGACGGAAAACTTTCACCCTTTGATTTTGATAGAATTAAAGAGATACTTGAAAATAATCCTTCGATTAGTCCGAAAGAATTCTCTAATCAAATAAGAGGACTGTCTAATTTATTTGCAGAATATGTATTTAAATGTGCACTTAATCAACCAATCACTCTAATTGAATGCTACAAAAACACATTGATGCAATCAGTTAATCCGTCCATTTCTGTTTTTGAAGAAAAGAAAAAATTTTATTGGTTTGATTTGTTTCTCGACGAAAATACTCATCATTATTCTTCTTTATCATTATTACTTGACGAAATTTATTTTGATGTTGGTCAACTTGATCGAACTAAACAGATTAGCAAAAACATTTATCAACTAATTAAAAGAGAGTTTGAAAAAAATAAGGATAAGCTTGAAAAGTTAACTAAGGACTTAGATAAAGCACAAGAATCTGAAATACTGAGAATTAAAGGCGATTTAATTATTCAAAATCAATTATCTATCCAAAAAGGAATGTCAACCTATGAAACTTATTGTTATGAAACAGAAAAAAATGAAGTGATTACGCTCGATCGTTTATCTACTCCAATCGAAAATGCCAAACAGTATTATCGAAAATATAAAAAAACAAAGTTATCTGTAACCCATTTAGAACAACAAATAATTAATACGAAAGAGGAAATTCGCTACTTTGAATTACTTATGGTGCAAATTGAATCTGCTTCTTTAAACGATTTACTTGAAATAACTGAAGAACTCAAAACAAATAAATATCTTCATGAAAAACCCATTAAAACCAAAAAACATCAGCCTAATTATGATTCATTCTATACTAGTGATGGAACACAAATCATCGTCGGAAAAAACAATCTACAAAATGACTATATCACTCATACTTTAGGTAAACATAATGAGATGTGGTTCCATGCTAAAGATATTCCCGGAAGTCACGTTTTAGTAAGAAAGACAACTGAATTAAACGAAGAAGAAATCCGTACAGCTGCGATGTTAGCTGCTTATTTCTCACAGGCAAGAGATTCTTCTAGCGTTCCGGTTGATTATACAATGCTAAAAAATGTGAAAAAAGTACCGGGAACAAAAGGCTCTTTTGTGACTTATACACAGCAGAAAACAATCTATATCGATCCGGATAAACAATCCATAAATCGCTTAAGAAGGAAATAAACTTTAGCCAATTAACATCAATCTCTGAGAATCAAAAAAGTTCCTTTAAAAGGAACTTCAGACTGTTGAAAAAGTATTTCAAAGTAGAATTTGAGATACTTTTTTTATTT
>CALEZX010000025.1 GCA_937928185.1 uncultured Caryophanales bacterium | reverse complement strand
GAGCACATGACTGTTAATCATGGGGTCCTAGGTTCAAGTCCTAGTTGAGGCGCCATCTCTGGCTCGTTGGAGAAACGGTTAACTCACATGCCTTTCACGCATGCACTCACGGGTTCGAATCCCGTACGAGTCACCATTCGTTTAGCTATGCATTCACTGTTGTGTGGAGGCATTTTTTTTTGCATTTTTTTTAGTTAGATATAAAATATTTTCCTGATGTAGGAAAAATATGATATCATATAAGCGCTGAATTATTAAAATAACAATTGACGCTGAGGTGCTGCATGAACAAACTCTGGAACCGTAATTTTACCATTCTTACGATTGGATCTTTTATATCTGCTTTTGGCAGCGCCGCTGCCGGAATTGCTTTTGGTATTTTGATATATACCAAAACAGGATCACCCTTGACTTTAGCTTTATTTACCGTTGCGAATATTATTCCGAGATTGGTTACGTCCATTTTTATCGGTCCTTTCATTGACCGCCACTCCCGAGTTAAACTCATTTACTCCATAGATTTTTTCTATTCTGTTTTCTTCTTAATCGTAGGATTAGTTCTCTTCAGCGGTTATTTTGATGTCATCGTCTTTACCTTAATCGCTTCATTTTTCGGAATAGTCGATACCGTATATCAGATTGCTTTCATGAGTTTGTTTCCTGAGGTAATCACCGAAGGAAATCATTCCAAAGCTTATTCGATATCATCGTTAATATGGCCGATTTCAGCCGCAATTATGGCTCCTATCGCAACATATCTTATCGATAACTATGCGAATGGCATCGCCCTGTTAATGGTTTTCAATGCGATTACTTTCCTTATTACCGCTTCAATCGAAACGAGGATAAAAGTCGAGGAGAAACTGAACACCGCAAAAGACGTATCAAAAAACCATTTTTTCCAGGACTTAAAAGAAGGAATTCGTTATTACAAGGTTGAACGCGGAATTTTAGGAATCGGCGTATTATTCGCGGCATTTTCATTTGTCTACGCTGCGAGCGATTTGTTAAAGATGCCTTACTTTGTCAACCATCCTACTTTTACATTACAGAATTATTCTTTGCTTATATCTGCAGGAGCGGTCGGCCGTATCGTCGGCGGTATCATCCATTATTTGTTTAAATATCCAGCCGCTAAGAAATATTTGATTGCGGTCAGCGTCTATATAACTGTAGAAATCCTTGGGGCTACTTTGCTTTATATGCCTTATATTCTGATGATTATCATCAGTTTCATCGTCGGAGTATTGTCTGTGACGAGTTATAATATCCGGATGAGTGCGACGCAGGCATATCTGCCCAGTCATATCCGCGGACGTATTAATTCGACGCAGCAGATGCTTTGGAACATCGGCACGATTGTCGGGACGTTGACGATTGGTGCAATTGCGGAATTTTCGGGTCTGAATTACCGTTTTATTATCCTTTTATCAGCGGTCGTCAGTTTATCGGCAATTCTGTTAATTCCGATTCGTATGAAAAAAGAGTTTAAAGCAATATACAATGTTGATTTATAAGATATAATATTATTAGATATTTATGAGAGGAGGAATTATCGTGAAACATTTTAATAAACCTTTGTTTTTAGCGACGGTTTTTCTCCTTTCTTCGTTCACAGTTTTATCGATATTCTTCATCTCAAACCTGCAGATGATTTATAACAAACAAAAAGATGTTTTACTTCGGGATTTAGAAATATCAGAACATGATATTAAAAGCGATTTTGAAGAAATTGAACAGGTATTGTTAACGCTCGAGAGTCACATTAAAATATCCTACGATACTGAGGATTTTTTGTTGTTTATTCAGCAGATTGATCAAAACAGCGAGACGATGGCGTCGATATATTTAGGCAAACCTGACAAAACCATGATAAACTCCAGCGGATTTGTCCCGGGGCCTGGTTTTGACTTAACGACGCGGTCTTGGTATCAGATGGCTATTGCCAGCGACAATATTATTTTCACCCCAGCTTTTATTAACGCAACGAACGACAGAGTCATCGTTACTGCCGCAAAAGCTGTATACAGTCTAAATGAAGAACTTATCGGCGTAATCGCCGCCGATATCGATATCCGTACAATCACTACAATAGTCGCGGAAAAAAAGATTGGTGAAAATGGTTTTGTATTTCTCATTGATAAAAACGGAAATTTATTAGCGTATCCTGGACTTGAACAGGATACCATCAGCCTTGCCCCAGTCGGTGAAATTGAACCTGATTTATCAAACTTACCGGATAGTGGACTATCATTGAATTTTACTATTAACAATCAGAAAGGCGTTATGGCGTATAACGTCATTGATAACATTGAATATGTTATCGGAGTTTTTATGCCCAGAAGCGAATTTTCATCAAGTTTTATCATTCTTTCATTTATCTTCAGTTCCTTAGTCATTGTCCTATTAATTGTATCTTTTGTTTTACTGATTATTTACGAAAAAAGAGTTAAAAAGCCTTTAACGCAACTCATTACCGATATTGAATCAATCAATCTGACAGAGGATTCTAACCCGCAAATTCCAGAACCAATTAAAGACGATTATTTAAATATTCGTAAGTCGATTAACAAAATTAACGATAAAACCAATCGATATTTAAATGAACGGCTCGTCGCTGAACATCAGCTGTTAATTGAAAATCAGCGTGTAAAGTTGCTGATGGAATCAGCTGCGGATATTATCTTTGAAATTGATCTTGAAAAACGTTATGTATCTATCTTTGGCCGCGGACTTGACCTTATTGGGAAAAAACCGCAGGATTTTATCGGAAAAACCGTTGAAGAAATTTTCGGTGAATTCGCCGAACTCCGAAAGAACGCCTATGAAAAAGCTTTGAATGGCAGTCAGATTATTTATGACTGGACTTATTTAAATGATGAGAGCACCCTTTACTTTGAAACATCGATATCGCCAATATACGATGAAAACAAAAATGTCATTGGCGCAGTAGGAATCTCAAGAGATATTACTGAACCAATGCAGAAACAAAAAGAAATCGAGTACATCAACATCCATGATTTTCTTACCGGGTTATTTAACCGCCGCTATTTTGTCGAAGCATTTGCCCGGGCAGACAATGATCTGAATTATCCGCTCGGCATGATGATGATCGATTTAAACGGATTAAAAATATTTAACGATGCATATGGTCATAATACCGGTGACCTCGCGTTAATAGAAGTCGCAAATGTCTTAAAATCGGTTTCAAAAGAATCAGATATCGTCTGCCGTATCGGCGGGGACGAGTTTGCGATTATTATGAATAATACAACAATAACCGAGATTGATACTATAAAAGATTTAATTAAGAAAAAATTATCTGAAATACTCATTGAAAATATTCCGATCTCTGTTGCTATTGGCTATGAAATCAAAGCTGATCTCGAGATGAATCTTGAAAAAATGATTAAAAACGCTGAAAACCATATGTACCGGAATAAAGTCACCGAAGGTAAGAGTGTCAGAAATAGTGCGATTAAAGCAATTTTAAAAACCTTAACTGATAAATTTGATGAAGAAAAAACTCACTCAAACCGCGTGAGCGAACTCTGCAGAAAAATGGGAGAGGCATTAAATTTAAAATCTGACGATTTAAGAGAATTAGAAGTGGCAGGTTTATTCCATGATATCGGTAAAATATCCATCCCTGATGAAATATTGCATAAACCTTCGAAATTAACGAAAGAAGAATTTGATGTTATTAAAACGCATACGGAAAACGGTTATCATATATTAAGAGCCGCGGATGAATACTCAAATCTCGCAGAATATGCTTTGTCTCATCACGAACATTGGAACGGTCAGGGTTATCCAAGAGGCCTTGAAGGAACAAATATACCTTTGTTTTCAAGAATCATCTGTATCGTTGATGCTTTTGAAGCAATGACTTCGGACCGGGTTTACCGCAAAAAGATGGATGAACTGGCCGCAGTAAATGAAATAATTAAGTATTCGGGAACACAGTTTGATCCTAATCTCGCTCAGATTTTTGTTGAAAAAGTATTAGGATATCAATCTACTAAAAAATAAGAGGAATCA
>CALEZX010000024.1 GCA_937928185.1 uncultured Caryophanales bacterium | reverse complement strand
TGGTGCGCCATCACGGACTCGAACCGGGGACCCAATGATTAAGAGTCATTTGCTCTACCAACTGAGCTAATAGCGCATGCATACAATATGATATTATAATTCACCCAGTTTGTAAAGTTTTTTTATTTAGTTTTGTCAAAAAAAAGTTGAAGTTCAACCGCCTTAACAAAATACACACCATAGACTAAATCCTTAAACGTAACCTTCGCAACATCACTTTCATTAAGGTAACGAGTTATATTATGGCAATCAGGTAAAATCAATGCCATTTTAATTATTTTTTGACCTGATTCCGATTTCAAATTTACAAATTCCTTCACTCCAGGGAAAATATCGGGAACAGTTGATCTTTTCCATCCTTTAAGGTCTGCGTTAATACACCAAAAATACTGATTTGTTATTATTAATTCCCGACTTAAATCAAAAGGTAAAACCTTGATTAGATAGATTGTTTCGTTTAGCTCAAACGAATATTGATAATAACTTTCTTTTGACCTGATTAATTCAATTTGCGGTAATACATTATAAAAGTATTCTCTAATATTTTTGTCTCTTTTTTTATTAATAAAATAATAAACCAAATAGTAAAAAACCAACCCAAAAATTGCTAACGACAAAGCAAGAATAATTACTTCAGTAGAATTCATCATTACACCTCAGAAATCATGATATCTTCATTATATCAAATAAAGCTGCTTTTTGAAAAAGAAAAAAAGTTGCTCCGGAGAACAACTTTTAATTAATTCTAAATAATTATTTCTTAATTTGGCCAACAGCAACGTTTGCAAATAATGCAGTTAAAACATCGATGTAAGTATCTGTTTTAACTGTAACACCAGCTAATCCGTCAACGAGAGTAGCTCCATCAACAGAAATACCTCTGCCACCGATTGATCTTAATCCGTAAACATTGCCAGTTTCTAAAACGTAATTTGTAATTAGGTTAGCTTGTTCAAACCATTCATTAGCTGATTTAGCAGTCTCGCTGGCTGTCCATACGCCGTTAGCGAATGTATAAGCAGCACCTTTGCCTTTCATGCCATAATCATTGCCTAATTCTTGCTTAGTTGAAGTATTCCATTCAAAGACTTTTTTGTCAGCTAAAACTGATTTCTTTTGGAGAGTATCAAGTTTTAATTCTGTAACTTCGCCTTTAGCAACCACCATTGAAGCAATGTAAAGGTCTGTACTAGAGCAGATAATTGATTGGAATTTTCCTTGTTTTGCAAGTTCTACTGCTTCTGCAGCTAAAGCAAGGTATCCACCGTCTTTAATAGTAACGCCTGCAACATTGTCAATAACATGTGTTTCAGCATTAGTAGTAATGGAATCAACGCCATTAGCTAGCATCGCCGCTTCGATGCGTCCAGCTTGGACATACCATTCAGCAATTGCTCCACCATAAGTAACCATGTTGTAAGCATCGCCTAATTGTTTTTTTGTTTTGGTGTTCCACGCGAATGAATAAGCATCATCAGAAGTATCTTCTGCAGTGTCAGCACCAGCAGTCTGAGTTCTGGTTCCTTGGCGAGCATCAATGTTGTAACCAACAATTTCGCCATTTTCAATGATTACCGAAACCATTGTAACTTGCATAGCGCCATTAGTATGAACGCTTGTTTCAAAAGCCATGAATTCACCGTCTACTTTGAATTCACCTTGGGAGCATCCAAATAAAGCTACGGATGCAAATACTACTAGAAGTAGTAATCCAATTTTTTTCATTTTATTTCCTCCTATGTTTTTGGTTTAACCGCTATTAATTATATGATAAATGATAAGATAAATCAATACCCTAAATGAACATGAACACCTTTTCATATTGAAAAGCGTTTCCCAAAAAGGAAACGCCTTATTTCAGTTGTTAGTGCTTGTTTTCTCAGCTTTAAACAGTTCATCAAGATGAGCCATTAAAGCTTCTTTAGCTTCTTGTTTAATTGGCTTACATTGATTTACCATGGCTTTCTTGTTTAATAAGCCTATTGCCATATCATGACATCCGGCATAACCGCAAGCACCACAGTTGTATTTTGGTAACATGGCTTCAATAGTTTCAATTCGAGAATCTTCTTCGACATGAAAGTATTTACTAACAAGATTAATCAATAGTCCCAGAACAAATCCAATGGCTCCAAGTACTAATGCGGGTAAAAGAATATCCATTAGATTAATCCTCCGAATCTTGAAAAAATCATTGCTAAGATCGCCGCAGTTATCAAAGCAATCGGTGTGCCCTTAAATGCTTTAGGAACTGGAGCAGTATCAATTTTTTCTCTTAACATCGAGAAAATAGTAATAACTAGTAAAAATCCTAACGGAATAAATAATGAGAATACAATCATTTCTGCAAAATTGTAATCTTTACGGATATTAATTAATGCAACGCCTAATACCGCACAGTTCGTCGTAATTAATGGCAGATATATTCCTAGAGCTTTATATAATGCAGGAGAAGTTTTTTTGAGAATTAATTCTACCATTTGTACTAAAGCGGCAATAACTAAAATGAATACAATTGTTTGCATATATTCCATTTTAAGTGGAGAAAGAACAAAGCGGTACAATGACCAGGTGATAATACCTGACAAAAGAATGACAGCAACGACAGCCACACCCATACCAACGGCTGAACTACGTTTTTTTGATACCCCAAGGAAAGGACAAATACCTAAAAATTGGTTTAAAATAACATTTTCGATTATCATGGCAGTGAAAGCCAATGATATTAATCCACTGATACTCATGCTTGTTTCACCTCGCTAGCCATTTTGGCAGCTTTCTTATTTGCGATAGCTGCAAGAACTGCTAAGATAAATCCGAAGGTTAAAAAAGCACCCACGGGTTTTAAAAACATATTGATAGGTTCAATGCCTATGAACTCAAAGATCGGAAGTAAATTTAATTGAATTGGATTAGCAGATTTTTCTCCCCAAACAGTGATTAATCCTCTTCCCAGTAATTCTCTGAAAAAAGAAATCGACATCAGTGCCAGAGTATATCCAATAGCCATTCCCATTCCATCGACAACAGAGTCAACCGGTTTGTTGTCAGAAGCAAATGCTTCTGCTCTACCTAAAATAATGCAGTTAACAACGATTAAAGGAATGAAAACTCCGAGACTATTATATAAATCAACTAAAAATGCATGTAGTACCATTTCAACGATAGTAACTAAAGTAGCGATAACAACGATATATACTGGAATTCTAACCGGTTTAACCAGTTCCTTCATTTTTGGATTGACAGTAAGTAATGAAATAATTAAGTTTGAAAGAACTAAAACGAAAAATACAGCGATACCCATACCGATTGCATTTTCTAAAGAAGTAGTAATTGCCAATGAAGGGCAAGTTCCTAATACCGTAACAAATAATGGGTTTTCTTTAATGATGCCTTTAAAAAAGTTTTGTTTTTGATTCATTATTGTGCACCTCCAAAATCTGATGCAACGCGAGTACTGACTGATTCAAAACAAGTTCTGACAGCACCACTTGAGAATGTCGCTCCTGAAACGGCGTCAAATGTAGATAAGTTTGTTATAGAGGCATTAACCATTTTAAAATCATGGTTAACAATTTTGTCGCCAATACCTGATGTTTCTCCTTGGCTGACTACTTTATACCCTTTGACAATATATTCGCTTGAATTTACAAATTCAACTGCAATAAGCATATTGACTGTCGATTGATAACCTTCTGCTTTTACGCTGTAAATAATGGCAACAGTATCTCCTGATGTTTTATCTGATAGGATGAACAATTTGTCCACATTACCAGTACCTTCTTCTTCCGTCAAATTATAGCTAGAAGCTCCGATATATACTTCGGCAAGCGAATCTAAAATAATTTTATCAGCATTAGCTTTGATGATTGGTGCAGTTATCGAGTTAATAAAGGCAAGCAAAACTCCACAAATCAAGCCGATAACGAGTAATACTACTCCAGGAAGTAAGTTTTTATTCATGATTACTCGCCTCCATTTTGATCATTAATGAAAAGATCTAAAAGATTAATGATGTTTTTAATAGCATTTGAAGTCACTGACGCACCAGCGACACCATCAATTTCTGTTTCACCATTGATATATTGGTTTGTTAAATTATTTTCTACATATGGAATCTCACCAAGAGAATGATTATATTTATCATTGTACTCATTATCATAAGATTCTGTTTCCGTATAAGAAAATGATTCAACGCCATCTAAAGTGGTGTTAAGGATAAATGTTCCCTGTATAAGTTTTTTGGTTGTATATCCTTTTCCAGAAATTACTAAAGTTCTTGTCACTGAATCATAACTTACAAACGCAGCGATTGAAGATACTTCAGTACTTTTCGAAGCATAACTCTTAATTCCTGATTGAACATCAGAAGCTGGTTCATCACCTGAAACAGTGCCTGCATAATTAAATGCAGAATCTAAATAAACAACAACATTTGTATTTTCATCTCCATATGTAACGTCGGCTACATACGGTTTATCAACGAATGATAAAGGATCCAAATTATATGTCAATGAATTTAAAGTCATTACAATTGTCGGAATTTCAAATCCAAAATCTTTAGCGTATTGTTCTCTAGCATAAAACATTCCGGTTTCAAATCCTTTTGAAGACATCGTAGATCCTGCCACAGCATCCACTGAAAAACCGATGTCATCAAGAGTTTTGTTTGCAAATTGACTGTAGAATGTCGTTCCTAGTGCAGAAAAATACGAACTAGTTTCTTCATTACTTAAAACTTTTACACCTGAAAGGGTATTATCGCTTAAGTTAATTCCATATGCAACAGTTAAATTAGCATTTTTACCAAATGTTGTCACGACGTAAATAACACCAACTTCTGTCGTCCCGTTATATACTTTATAACTTCCGGTCAATTCAGGAGTATACTCGTCGGTTGAAGATAAGGGTTTAAAATAACTAACCGTCACAGGAGTTGTTTCAAATTCCTCGACTTTCGTTGCTCCGGTGAACAAACTTAAGAATAAAGCATTGAGTTCTCCACCTTTATTTTCTTCTTCATGAATAGCGATTTGATTAGTCATATAGCGACTATAAAAACCGCCTCCAACGAAAATTAAAGCAATAATTAAAACTAATGAAGTAATCAGACCATGTTTGTTAAAAAATGATTTCATAATATTACAACACCCCCTGAATGAATGGAACGAAGGTGATTAAAGCTGAGTACACGTTCCCACCTTTGACAATGGCATAAACCATTAAAATAATTAAAAATAATGCTAATCCAACTATCGATACTATTGTCGATTTTTTGATTCCTTGAGCACGAATAACGGCCGTCATTTTGTCGATTGGCATCGTAAAAATGTTCATAACGATAATTGCAGTTCCAACGCCTTCAGGAAGATTTCCAATGAATCGGAACAAAACAGTGAGAACTCCTAAGAAAAGTGCAAATACTATCTTTCCAAGCGGGTTTTTTGGTGTAGTAACCGGTTCGGTTGCCATAAACACAGCTCCAAATAATAATCCACCAGATAAAATGCTATATAATGGGAACCACATACCAGTTTCGCCGGCAGCTATACCAATGAACCACGAAAGAATGAATACAGTACCAACATAAATTAATGGTGTGAACCATTTGATAACCTTTCGTACAGCTAACCATATATAAGCGATGATAATTGCTAATGATCCAGTCTCTGCCAGAGCACCAGGGATTGTACCAAGTAAGAAATTCCAAAGTGAACCATAAGGAGCAACTAAAGTATCATAGTTAATAACCTTTGCACCTGCAAGGGTTCCAAGCGGAGTAGCTCCTGCATAAGCATCAACTAAAACTTCTGAAGCATTAAATGCTCCGCCAGCGTTATTAATAACTCCAAGCATGGTAAATCCGATTGCGACATAACCAAGTAATGCAGGGTTGAAAATGTTATTCCCAAATCCACCGAATAACATTTTACCCACAATCGTTCCCATAAAAGCACCAAACATGAGAACCCATATTGGTGTATATAATGGAGCGATCATAGCTAAAATTAATCCCGGGATAGCCGCATAAGATACAGCAAGTTTTTTACCTAAAGCTTTTAAGTTTCTTACTTCTTTATCAGTGATGTAAAAGAAAAGTCCTTCAAAAAGAGTCGATATCAAGCCACCAAGAAGAATGAATAACAGCGGATACAGCATTTCAAGAAAAGAAATATTTCCTTCGATATAAACTTTGATTCCGTTTTTGTACCAAGCAAATAAAATTACAGGAAGTAAGCCAATCATGAAGTCTCTCATGATTATTCCGGTTCCAGAATTTCTTGCATCTGAAGATCTTAAGAATGGAGCTTTTCCATTTGCAAATCTAGCCATTATTTATGCTCCTTTCCTTAACAAATCTTTGGCTTTGCCAACAAAGTCTGTAATTTCAATATGAGATGGGCAAACATATGAGCAAAGGCCACAAGCCATACATTTTTGAGCGTTCAATTTTTTAATTAATTCAACGTCTTTAGTTTCATACGCTTTTTTGATTTCAGTTGGAGTAAGATATACAGGGCAAACATCAGCGCATTTACCGCATCCTAAACATTCAGGATGTAATTTATTCTCAGGCATTGGTTTAACAATGACGGCACCTAATGTGTCACTAACGATGAGATCATCGATTAAAATGGCACGACCAGTCATAGGACCGCCAGCAATATACCAAGCTTTTTCAGGAGATAATCCTTCTGAATAGCCGCCAGATAATTGAATTAGATCTTTAACGGGGGTTCCCAGTGGCACGTAATAATTTCTTGGATTTTTAATTCCTTCTCCAGAAATGGTAATGACTCTAGAAATTAATGGAATGTTCTTTTCAACGACATCTGCGAAAACCATGGCAGTAGCTGAATTATCAACGATTGCTCCCGCTTCTGCTGGTAATCCTTCATATGTTTTGCCTGTAACCTGCTGAACAATATATTTTTCCCAGCCCGCCGGATAAATATCCTTGATTTCCTTTAATTCAACTCCAGGATAGTTTACCAATAATGGCTGTAATAATTCTTTGATATGTTTGTTATATGACTTAAAGCATACAACACCACGTTTTGCTTCAGCAGCACGCATGAAATAATGTAATCCTTTTAGCAATTTCTCTGGATATGAATTAATTAACATGTAATCACAAGTTAAATAAGGTTCACATTCAACGGCATTAATTATGATTACGTCGATTGGTAATTTGGTCAGGTACTTTACGTAAGTTGGAAAACCTGCACCGCCTAAACCCGATAAGCCAGCTTGTTTCATTTTTTCAATGAGTTCTTGGCGAGTGAAATGAGTTGTGTCCGCTTCAGGCTGAATGGAATCGTCCATTCTTTGAAGCAAGTCATTCGTAATTTCAATGGCGTCAACCATTTTTCCACTGCAGTGCCAAACTTTCTTGACCGCTGATACTTTTCCACTCACTGAAGCGTGAATTGGCATTTCGCCAAACCCTTCACGCAAAGCCACAACTTGTCCAATTTTAATATCATCTCCGACTTCGACAATCCTTTTTAAAGGGGAGGTTTGTTGAAGTAATGGTATGTAGACAAATTGAGGATTGAGATATTCATGCAAAGGTGATTCTTTTGACATTTGCTTACGACCGTCTATATGAATACCTTTGGCTTTGTGTAAAATCATGTTATAATCCTCCTTATTGATTTGCATTCAAAATGAAAAAAATACCATGTGATATTATATCACACTTAAAAAAAGACTCAAACATTATTTAAAAAATACGATGATTATCCTGTCTAGTTAATGATAGAAGTTCGTTGATTTCCTCAGTAGTTAAAAATCGCCATTGGCCAACACCTAAATTACCTAACTCAATATTCATGATTCTTATTCTTCTTAATTGAATAACACGATACCCTAATGAAGTACACATTCGCCTAATTTGTAAATTCAGTCCCTGAGTAATGACTAATTTAAAAGATTTTTCAGATATCTTAAATATTCTTGATGGTTTGGTTATCACTTTTTCATGTTGGACGGGATTATAAATCTCAACCCCATTTTCCATGTTTATAATAAAATCGGAAGTGATGGGTTTGTCAACTTCAACAATGTATTCTTTTTCATGGTTATTTTCACTTCTTAGAATCTGATTGACAATCATGCCATCGTTCGTTAATAAGATTAATCCTGTCGTATCTTTATCCAGTCTTCCTATTGGAAAAATTCTTTCCGGAAAATGAATAAAATCAATAATATTATTGTTTTTTGTCTGATCAGTAGTCGATACGATGCCTTTCGGTTTATTCAATACAATATATACAGTCTTAGGGCGGTTACCAATGACTTTTCCGCTAATTTTAACGATAGAAGATTCAAGTACTTCCATTCCTAAAGAAGCAATATGACCATCAATCGTTACCTGTCCGGTTTGGATTAATCGATCTGCTTCTCTTCTTGAACAAAATCCAGTTGAACTAATGAATTGATTTATTCTCATTTTTTCTCCTCTGCTCAAGTAAAATCTTTAACATTTTTGTATCCCGTTCAAGCCAGGGAATTTTATCATTCGCTGCTATTAATTCATTATTTTTTATTGCTTCTTCGAGGGTAATCCAAATTGGTTGATAGCCATATTCAATTTCATATCCAAAATAGGAAGTAGCGCTTTGGCGTTCATAAATTGAACATAAATAATATTTTGATTCTTGAATAAAAAGTTCAACTTCACCTTTATAATCTCTTCCATATTCAATCGCAGAAAAAAAAGGTTTTATTTTCGTTTTTATACGATATCCAGTTTCTTCCATGACTTCACGTGAAAGAACATCAAATGCTTTTTCGTTAGCTTCTTTTCCTCCTCCAGGAAACTTAATTTCTCCAAAACGAGAGGATTTCACCATTAAAATTGAATTTCCGTTAAATATAACCGCGCGATATGCAATCCTTTTAAAAAATGATTTCGACATGACATCAATATCATATTGTCTATAAATAGTGAGAATCCGTCTCATTGAGAAAAATAACTCCTCATCAATTCAACTACTTGATCGATATCTTCTTTGCTTATGCCATGGTGAGTGACAAATCGAAACGGATGTTCATACGGTAAGATTTTGATATGGTGTTTTAGTAAATACTGATCAAGATTTTCTCTTTTGGGATCATCAGTGTCAAAAAATATAATATTTATGTCTCGCTGAGAATAATCAACTTTTATTCCGTTGATTGTTTCTAGTTGTTTTGCCATATACCGAGCGTTTTCATGATCTATATGCAATCTTTTTGACATTTTTTCTAAAGCTATAATTCCCGCTGCAGCAAGAAACCCAGCCTGTCTCATTCCACCGCCCATTAGTTTTCTTAAATCTCTTGCGCGGTCTATGAACGTTTTGGTTCCAACTAAAACAGTACCTACCGGAGCCGCAAGTCCTTTTGATAAACAAACAGAAACTGAATCAGCGTATTTTGCAATGTCAGATACATCACAATTTAAGGCAACTGCAGCATTAAATACCCTTGCTCCATCAAGATGGACTGGAATATGACAATCTTGTGCAATATCATAAACTCGTTTCATATAATTTAACGGTAAAACAGTACCGTTATAGGCATTTTCAACACAAATTAATGCTGTTCCAGCGGTAAAGGTCGACCGAGTTTTAATCGAACGTTTTAATTTTTCTAAATCCCATATTCCGTTATTGCTTTCAAGTGTGAACAACTGTACTCCTGCTATGATTGAGGATGCTCCTGATTCATGAATAACAATATGAGCATTTTGATCGACAATGATTTCATCACCATGTTTTGTATGAGAAAAAATTGCCAACTGATTCGAAAATGTTCCTGAAGGAACAAAAATGGCGGCTTCTTTATTAAACATTTTAGCTGCCACTTCTTCAAGGCGATTTATGGTTGGATCATCCTGAAATACATCATCTCCGACTTCAGCGTTAAACATCGCTAACCGCATTTCATCAGTCGGTAATGTTACTGTATCACTTCTTAAATCGATATATCTCATAAAGTCCCCCTCGCAATCAGTGAAATTTGGTAATCTTTAGATAACTTTAAAATTGCTTTTAAAAAATCTTCATAATAACGGCTTAATTCCTGATTCCCAAGCGAATTAACGTTATTATCAATCATCTGTTTTTCTCTTATCGGATCAAAAATGGGATAGTTATTTTTTGATTTCCAATAAGCCACTTTAGCAACTAAGTCCATTCTTTCAATAAACAGTTTTTTCATTGACTGATCGATGCTATCGATTTGCTTTCTTAGCAATTCTATATCATTCATTTCCAACACCTCATAAAAAAATACTAATCTTATTATATCATAAAGCTGAAACTACAAAAACAATACCTAAAAAGAAAAGACGCTTGATTTATCAAGACGTCTTAGTTTTTAAATATTTGTTAATTGCTATCGCAGCTTCTGCTCCATCGCGGACAGCTTTGGAAATTTGCAGTAATCCGCCGGTACAGTCTCCTGCAGCATATAACCCTGGTACATTAGTAGCAAAGTTTGGATTGACTTCGATTTCATTCTTTTGATTCACGAATGCACCTATCCTCATTGCAAAATCAGAGGCGGTAGGTGTTCCGACCGCAAGAAATAATCCATCTAAATCATAATGATTATTTGAAGTATTTAAACCAGTAAATGACTCTGAACCTAAGAGTTCTGTAATTGGATCTGAAACGACTTCGTGGTTGTTTACTGCAACTTTTAACGGTTCACCATTGGTAAATATCGTGATATTCTTAGTAAAATTTTTGAGAACTTCAAGTTCCTCAAGCATAAATTCACCAGAGCCAACCAACCCTATTTTTTTGTGACGGTAAAGAAACCCATCGCATATTCCACAAAAGGAAATACCTTTACCTTGAAGTGCCTGGAATCCCTTAACACGTAAACTAGGGCGACTCATTCCGGTTGCCAGTAAAATTACTTTAGTGTTGTATTCAGATTTGTTAGTTTTCACAACAAAAGGAGATACACCACTAATCGATAAAACTTCTTCACTTTCATTAACCGTCACGCCGATTCTTCTCGCCTGTGCAAGACCAGATTCGATTAACTGTTTACCTGTAATAGGTTGTTCAAAACCATAATAGTTCTCAATGTGTGTAGTTTGTCCTAAAGCTCCATGGTCTTTGGCTATGACAATGACTTTTAATTTGAAACGTTGAAGATAAATGGCAGCTGATATTCCAGCTGGTCCACCACCAACAACCAAAACATCATACATTTTTAGAGTCCTAAACGTTTAAGTAAATCTTCTTTACGTAATAAGCCAATAACTTGTGCTGTAGGTTTTCCTTGTTTGAAAACCATAACGGTTGGAATAGATGAAATTCGATATTGATTAGCTAATAATCCTTCTTCATCAACATTAACTTTCCCTACTTTCACTTTTCCAGCTAAATCATTACTAATTTCTTCAATGATAGGTCCTAACATTTGGCATGGACGGCACCATTCTGCCCAGAAATCTAGGATAACCGGAACTTGTGATTCCATTACTTCTTTTTGAAAATTTGCGCTTGTAATTTTGACTGTCATAATATGTTTCCTCCTAATAGATATTAAATTTCGTATTTATTTTAACAAATATACAATTAATAATCTACTCATATGCTTTAATGATGCTCTTCGTTACTTATGTTTTACTCAAAAAGCGATAACTGTTCGAATGGCAAACTCTTTTTCTTCATTATTTCAAGATAATTTGAATAAATAATATCTGCTAAATCAGATAACGATACATTGGTAGTATCAATAATCATGTCAAGCCCATCAATGTTTGACAAGTCAAACTGAACTCGATCTGATTCAATCCGTTTTTTAATATCCTCAGGTTTATCTTTTCTTAATTTCATTCTCTTTATTCTTGTATCTTCATCGGTTTTAAGGAAAATTGACACAATTGGACAATCTTTTATTTTTAAAAAGGATTTTAGTCCCTGTGGTTCAAGGATAATGAATTTATCATGTCCCATCTGATTTTTTGGAGTTCCATAGAGATACTGATTATATTGGGCTGTTTCTACGAAATAATTAGTTTCTCTCAGTTCAATGAAGTGTTCCTCAGTAACAAAATTGTAGTCAAAGCCATCAATTTCATTTATTCTCTTAGGCCTCGTCGTATACGTTACCATTCTCGATATTGGATATCGGTTAATCATTATTTTAGCCGATTCAGTTTTTCCAGATGCACTAGGACCCAGTAATAACAACATAATAATACATCCTCCTTATCAATGAAAACATTATATCATAATATGACGATAAAGTTGATTTATAACAGAGAAAAATTTCTATAATTTTTTATCGTTCATTCGAACATTGAAATAATACTTAAAAAGGTGTATAATATGCTATCGAAAATATTAACTTCGTTATTTTTCTGAAAAGGAGCAACCAAATTAATGAAAAAATTTCATCTTTCTCCATTAATCATAATCGTATTAAGTTTCATGACGATTATTGTTGTAGGTACTCTTTTGCTAAAATTGCCTATCTCGATAAAACCGAATGAATCGATATCTTGGGTTGATGCATTTTTTACTTCTACTTCAGCTATTTGTGTGACCGGGCTTTCAACGATACCCGATATCGGATCAACTTTTTCCGTATTTGGAAAAATAATAATCGCCGTTTTAATTCATATTGGTGGATTAGGAATTGTTACAGTAGCTATCTATGTTTTAATGTTACTTGGCATTCGAATTGGTGTAATGGAACGATATGTTTTAAAAGAAGCTATGAATCAGCCTTCAATTCAAGGAATGGTAAAATTAGTAAAAAAGATTATTATCACCTCTTTTGCAATTGAATTTATCGGTTTGATATTGAATTTTATAGTTTTTATCCAAGATTATCCTTTCTGGCAAGCTTTAGGAATTAGTGCTTTTCATACCGTTTCATCGTTTAACAATGCAGGTTTTGATATATTAGGATCACAAAGTTTGATGGCTTATAGTGATAATATTCTTCTTAATATCAGCACTATGTTAATGATTATTCTAGGTGGAATCGGATTTATAGTGATATTTGACATCACTAAGAAACATAAATGGCACGATTTAACAATCTATTCAAAAGCTGTAATCAAAATATCAGCTATATTGATTGTTTTTGGAACCTTATTTATTAAACTCACTAATTATCAATCAATTACTTGGCTTCAAGCGATATTTCAGAGTGTAACAACAAGAACAGCCGGCTTTTCAACTACCGATATTGGCTCTCTTTCATTACCATCATTAGCATTAATAATGGGTTTCATGTTTATCGGTGCTTCACCAAACTCCACCGGCGGTGGTATTAAGACTACTACTTTTTACACGATGTTCTTTTCAACAATCAGTTTTTTAAGAGGAAAACCTCCAGTTATTAAGCAAAAAAGAATTGATGATGAAACGCGATTAAAAGCATTCACATTAGCAGGAATCGCTTTGATGATTGTTTTTACTATCTTTATTACCTTAGTCTGGATTGAATCAAATAACGAGAATATTACGAATCCATTCGTCCAAATCATGTTTGAGTCAATGTCTGCTTTTGGCACAGTTGGTTTATCGACAGGGATAACTCCTTTGCTGTCAACGGCTTCAAAATGGATTATCATGGTTCTTATGTTTGTTGGCAGACTAGGCCCAATTACCATCTTTGGCATCTTTAATAAAAACTGGGGACACCCAAACGTATCTAACGTGGAATACTCGCCAGCTAAAATATTGATAGGTTAAAAAAAATCCCGATTTTTTCGGGATTTTCATTTATCTTGTTTGACGGTTTTTACGATATTCTTGATTCAAGAAATTTAAAGGAATCAGCGATAGTAATGTTACGATTGAACCTACTATGAATAGTAATTGAGGAGGTAGAGGTCCTTCGATCGAAATTGTGTCAGTAATCATTTTAACTCCAATTTCCCCAAAATTATTGATAACGAACGTCCCGATAATGGGTCCAATTACCATCGGTAACAAAACAGCAAACACAATTCTTAATCCTTCAAACTGACCACGCTGTTCTTCTGGATACAGATTTTTCATCCAAGCAGTTAATGCTTGTAAAACTGAAATATATCCTGCTCCGACTAAAAATACGCCAAGTCCTAAAACCCAATATGGAGTAGTAGGAAGCGAAAGTGATACAACAATAAGCCCGAGAGTATTCACAATTACCGCAAGAAAGCATACTAATGGAGATTTGCCTTTTTCAATTAACATCGATGCAGGAATGACGATAATTGCAGCAATAATTAAACCAATTCCAAGAATAAGTCCTGACATTCCGACTTCAATATTAAGCGTATACTGAATAAACACTAACATATAAGGAAAATATACATTAAAGCCGATAAAATAGCTTGCTAAAAATACGAACACTAAAGCTAATTCTTTATTTTCTTTAAAATATTTAAAATTAAACACAGAAAGAAATTGCTTAAAAAAACTGCCTTCTTTTCGAGGGCTTAATGTTGGGCTGTCTTTCATAAAGAATAAACTGAAAATCCCAATCAACATGACTAATACACCCATTATAACAAAAAAACCAAAGTAGTCGAATAATTCAATGATGAATCCAGATCCGACGGTACCAACAATTGTAGCTAAAACCGGCATAATCGCAATGACTCCTCCAAGTTTACCACGGTTGGATTCATTTGAGATATCTGTTGTCCATGCGTTAAATCCGGCATCATTTCCCATCGATCCAAATGCGCTCATAATCGCATCAGCGGAGATAACAGATAATGCTGCTACGGTAAAAGCCATTCCCAGTCCGCGTGCAAGTAAGGATTTGTAAATCAGTTCAGTAAAACCGAACCCAACAGTCGCAACTCCCCATAAGATGTAGCCGTAAACAATAAAAGGTTTTCTTTTGCCAATCCTATCACTTAAAGTTCCAAAAACAAATGTTACGATTGTTGTTACAGCTGCACTGACACCAACCATCCAGGCGATAACATTAGGATAATATCCTATCTTCTCATAAACAAAAGTATTAAACCAATTGTTCTCGATGTTCCAAGCAATTTGCCCAGCCATTCCGATAATCCAGATTAAGATCCAATTTCGTTTTCCAATGTTAGTTTGGCTATTTTTCACTTCATTCGATGTCATATATACCTCTTATTATGTAATTGATGAGTTCATTATACACCAATAGTTTTAATTTTGATTTATTGTAATGCAAAAATAAATGAGATAATATATAATTAATGCATAAAAAATGGATGTGGAAAAATGAATGAAAAAAAATTGAATGTTCCGATTATTTTCGAAGACGAATCGCTAATTATTGTTAATAAACCCATTGGTATGCTTTCTCATCCCGACTTACATTTAAAAGAAATGGATTTATTAACTTATTTTCACGGTATTAGAAAGGATTCTTCTCGTTTTGCAGTTATTAATCGTCTTGATTACAACACTTCCGGATTAATTATCATCGGTAAAAATGATTTGATAACTAAAGAATTAAACAAAGCATCAATGGAAAAATTAATTCGTAAATCTTATCTATGTGCTGTAAGCGGATATTTCTTACTTCCTACAGATACCTTAACTGCTTTTTTATTAAAAGATTCTTCCCAGTCGAAAGTTCGGATTTCCAACACTGAAATCAAAAATAGCCAGAAAATCATGACACGCTACACTGTTTTAAAAGAAGTGAATAATATGTCTTTACTTGATATAGAATTACTCACAGGAAAAACACATCAGATCAGAGCGCATCTTGCCCATGTTGGTCACCCAATTGTCGGAGATCCGCTTTATGGTTTCCCGTCTGTAAATAAAAAAGCGAATTTAAAAACACAAGCTTTATGTGCTTATAAACTCTACTTTTATAATATTAAAGAAGACAGTCCAATCTATTACTTAAATAATCGTTTGTTTGAATTATCTTCGATTCCTTTTACGTCTTTATTTTCAAAATAAAATGCAATCTTTTTTAAGTGTAAAAGTAAAGGGTTCGTAGACACAAAAAAATTCAATTAATGAAAGTCCAGTTCAATTCGATATTGAATTGGACTTTTGTATTCTAAAGCAGAAGCTAATCTTGTATTGTTATAGTAACTAACATAATTTCTTATTAGTTTATGAATATCATTGGCTTTTACCATATTGTAATCAATTTTTAACTCATCTTTTATCCATCCGTTTATTGACTCCATTACCGGATTATCAGTAGGGGTCCCTCTTCTCGACATGGATCGTTTTATGTTATAATGTAATCGAGCATTATATGCTCTTGAGGTGTATATAGGTCCTTGGTCCGAGTGCAGAATCGTTTCCAGGTCGTTATACCCTCTTTTTTGTTTGATTTCCTGAAATTTATTAAGTGCTCGAAAATGGTTTTTCGTTCCATTCCCTCCCTGACTTAGCCTTAAGTCATAACTGATAATCTCGTTATTAAATAAATCTATAAATATATTCCAGTCATATTTCTTCTTATGATGATAAAAAGATGTTGTATCTGTACATACTTTTTCAAAGGGTCTTGTTGCGAGATAATTTCCTTGTAGTAGGTTTGGATATATTTCGTGTTCCTCTCCAACTTTCTTAAACCAATGTTTTCGTGCTTCTGAACGGATTTTCAATACTTTACACACCTTATGACACAACCATGCACTAAAGATCCATCCCGTCTTGTTCCTGATGTTTTTGGCGATATTTCGGTATCCATAGATTTTATGTTCATCATGTATTGCGATAATTAAAGGTTTTAAATTTTCTCGATTCCGCTCATATCGGTTTAGTTGTCCTTTTCTCGATACCCATTTATAATAACCGCTCCGTGATACTTCTATTTCTTTACAGAGACATTCGATTGTATAATCAATTGATAATATTTCTACGATTTCGTATTCTTTTTTGATTGTCTCTTTTGTTTTATAGCCATCACCTCCTCGGTGGTGTATCCTTTTTTTAACCGCTCATTTTCTATCCTTAACTTTAAGTTTTCATACTGAAGTTCTTCCAAAGGTGTTAACTCTTTTCGTCTCGAATACTTCATTAATGGATTTCCGGGCTTGCGCTTATTTTCTAACGCTTCCATTCCGCCTTCTTGATAGCTTTTTACCCACCTTAAAATCATACTATGATAAACACCATTTTCTCTTTCTAATTGCTTTGCGCTGATTTCACCTGACATCACTAATTGTACATACTCATATTTCGCTTCCTTGCTCCAGTACTTATTTGTTCCACCTTTTGGGCGTCCCATAATAATCACTTCCTTCTTAAGTATATTTAATCACTTATTCAAATAAAAAATACTAAATCTGACAGGATTGTGGGTCATTAAAAAGAACAATACAAAAAAGATGCTAGTAAACACAATACTTTTTTGTGTCTACTAACATCGTATCATTTCATTTTTTAAGGATTGCATTTTTTTAACGAATCTGTTGTCCTTTGCAGATGACATGTATAACATCTAATTGCGAATTTAATATGACCAAATCAGCTAACTTATTTACTTCAACTGAACCAATTAAATGGTCGACTTTTAGCAATTTGGCTGGCGTTATCGTCAACATTTTGATTGCATCAACTAGTGGAATTCCGATTGAAACGGCATTTTTCAGAAGTTGATTTACCGAAGCTATTGACCCTGCCAATGTATTTTGCCCGTGAAGATATGCGGCGTCAGAGACATCAATTTCCATTGATTCTTCCTTTGGGCCTATGAAGTAGCGTCCTTCTCCCATTCCGGCAGGCGATAAGCAGTCAGTCACCAATATTAGTTTATCTGCAGTTTTATTCTTATAAGCCAGTTGAACGAGTTCAGAGGGAACGTGTTTTAAGTCAGCGATAATTTCTACATACAACCTTGAATCTAATAAAGCCATATCAGCGACTCCAGCAGATTTGCTTCCAAGATATTGTCCAACCGAAGACATAGCATTATATAAATGAGTGACACTGTCAAAACCGTGATTAATCGCTTCTCTGATTTTTTCTGTAAAAGCATTAGAGTGACCAATAGAGGCATTTATTCCTTTACTCGATAAATAATCGCCAAGTTCAAGTGCACCTTCAAGTTCTGGGGCAATCGTCATTCTTTTAATAAAAGGATATTGATTTATCCATTCGGAATACTCAGCTAAATCAGGGTTTCTCAGATATTTAAGTGCATGAGCACCTTTTTTTTCTTTAGATAAATATGGACCTTCTAAATGAACACCTATTAATCTTGAACGAATTAAAGGTGATTCAGCAGCTTTAATATAACTCTCTAAAAACTGATTTATGTACTCATTCGATGCAGTTACTGCGGTAGGGATAATCGTTGTAGTCCCTTGTGAAAGATGATAATCGCACACTTTTTGAAAAGCCTCGATATTTGATTCCATAAAATCATGACCGCCGCCACCGTGAACATGAATATCTATCATTCCTGGTATAATGTAACAAGATTTGGCGTCAATTATATTGTCAAAACCAGTTAAATTATGTCCAATATTTACTATTTTTTCCTCATCGAATAACAAATCAATCTGACGGAACCCTTCAGGAAGTAAAATCAATCCGTTTTTAATCAGAGTAATCATTTCATCACCTCAGTATCTCAAAGATGGAATCTTTTTTTAATTTCATTTTTTATCGATTTAGGAAAGAAAAAGATAATGACAAGCAAAATGAACATCGCAGCGCCAAAAGCAGCTATTGATGGCCAAAGTACCGTAATGACTTTAAAAAAGCCTAAAACCAATGGAATCAGGGAAAAAACCAAAATGGAAAGAAGATAAATTAAGTATTCACGGTAATTAATTCTTTTTATCCATATAATGACGGAAATAGCAAAATTACAAGTTAATAGTGCTAATGGAGTTACATAATTTAAAGCCCAGCCTTTTGACGACGGATCTTGTGTGTAATTTTGGTCGATAAGATTAAGAATAATTAAGAGAATAGTCGTTAAAAAAGCTAATTTAAAAGCGATATTTTGTGTCGATAAAATGCCGTATCTGACTACCGTCCAAAAGTATAATGTAGCTCCTATCGGAATTAAGCTCCATAAAGAAGGATTACTTTGATAAGTAAATAAATTGATTAAGGATAAAGATAGAATCGTAACTACAGTTATAAAAAGCATGATTTTCTTTGTCAATGGAAGTACCGCACGGTTAATAGGGATATACTCAGGATATATTTCTTGTTTGATATTTTCATTTTCACCCTCTAATATTTGATGACAAAGAGGACAGTATTTCTGATTAGTCTGTATATCTACATTACATTTATCACAGTGCTTCATAATAAATATTCCTCCACATAATTGCTCTCAATTTCAACATTAATTCCTTGTTGAGTAAAATGACGGAAAAATTCTCTTTCAATCGTTGTCTCGATAATAGAACGCGTAAATGTAATTTTAAACTTGTCCTGAAAAGATGAAATTGCAATATTCAAAGTATTATATTTCCCTGAATATACGGCAGCTGAAATATTATCAACATAAGGAATCATCGATTTAGGTAATTCAACGTTCCCAAGATTGGATAAAGAGAGCGTGTTTAAAGTAATGCCCATCAAAGCATATCCGATTTTAAGAGCATATTTTTTGAGAAAATAAGGAGTAATCCTGAGAAAAATATTGCGTTCAAAAGCAAAGTTTTCACTCATTTTTCTAATTAATTCTTTCTTCTCCATACCGGCTTTAAATTGTTCTTTAACTAGAGTTAAAATTTCATCAAAAGTAATATCTGGCCGGTTCATCTTCATATCTGATTTAACAAAGATTGAAAAATTCCTCAATGTTTCAGATGGGAAATGTTTTCGAAGATTGACGGGAACGAAAATTTTAACTGGTTGCTGATTATAAGCAAGATGTTCACGATATTTAATTTGTGTAGTATAAATTGTCAACATTATCAAAGAAGTGAGATATTCTGTAATGGTAGCCTGATGACTTCTCGCGAGTTCAAGCATTTTTTTTGTTGAGATAGTTCCGGATATTAAACCAATATTGTTGTCTTCAATAGGGGTGCCTTTAATATGAAATGCTTTTTCTTCTTTAACATGCTTTCGATTGTTGGGATTATAATAGATTCCCTGTGCATCAGCGAATTCTTCGTTTCGAGGAAGAGAATCTTTCGTTGTAATGATATTATCCGGAGTTAATTTGTACCCTTTTAATTGGAGATATTCATAAACTAGTGATTTGAGTAACGTTAAAGCTCCTGTTCCATCGGCTAAAGCATGAAACATCTCAATTGCTATAAGTTTGTCCCTATAATAAACTTGGAAAAGATATCCATTATTTTCTTTTGGGCTTAAACGTCCGCAAACATGATGAGTAAGTGGAAGAACCATAAATGGGCGCTCATTATAATCTAAATAGTTCCAGAAAAATCCATTTTTTAATCTTACCTTAAACATTGGGAAACGCTCCAAGACTGCATCAGCAGCTAATTGGAGCAGATCCTTATCAACTTCTTCTTTTAAAACCATCTGAACACGAAATGTATTTGTTTCTTTTTTGTTGGATACTGCTGGGAATATTTTACCAGCGTTGTCTAGTTTGTACCAATCGCTCACATGATGTGTTTTAGACATGATATTTCTTTCCTTCTTTCAAAATATTAACAGGCTATAAATTTAGTTTCGATAAAATCTTCTATTTCCTTCCATGCTTTTTTTGCGTCCGGAATTAATCCAAAAGCAAGTTGAAAAACGTGAAACATTCCCCGATATAATGTTACTTGAACTTCAACTCCAGCATCACTGGCTTTTTTTGCGACTGTAAGGGTGTCACTTTCAAGGACTTCGTGGCTTCCGACATGCATCATCATCGGAGGAAAACCTTCGTATATTCCGTATGCTGGAGAGATATAAGGATTGAAAATATCATTATCTCCAACATAATCATTTCGCTCTAAGGGCAAAATGTGGTTTCCTAGCATTGGATCCAGGGATTGGTTTCGTAAGTAACTTTCCCCCTTTGAAGCCAAATCAGTCCAGGCTGACATCGTAATCAATGCTTTTGGCATCGGTAATTTTAAATCGCGCAACTTCATGCATAAAGCTAAAGTTAAACCCCCACCAGCACTATCACCCACAATAATTATTTTATTAGGATTTATCTTAGTGTCAAGAAGATATTGATAAGCTTCTAAAGCATCTTCCAAAGCAGCCGGAAAAGGATGTGCTGGGGCTATTCGATAATCAAGTGAAAATACTTGCGCCCCATGAGAAATTCTATGATATTTCACTGCAGATTTCCTATATGTATCGTTATACGGCTTAACATAAGCTCCGCCATGTAGTTGTAAAATCGCATTCCCACAGGGCTTGTCTATCGAATAGATTTTTTCCATTCTACAATGAGATAAATCTATCCATTCAGAACCTATCCCTTTTGGATAATCGAAATGAGAAGATAATTTCAATGAATATATTTTACCGAAGGATACGTCAGAATAAATCGGGTTCTTGATAACAAGTTCTTTCGACAACTTAAGTAATTGTTTGGCGAGGCTTCCTCGAATCGTTTTTTTGGTGTACCTGATTTCTAACATATGATAATCCCTCCCCATAAAGTAAATACATTATATCATAATCATTCGAAATGGTCGTATAAACTAACCGACAAAAATCAAAAAATTAAAAAAAAGAGAAAAAAAATGCATAACTTACTAAAATTATATATAATTATATTAGCGGATTTAAGGAGGGCTACATGAAAGCATATGAAAGATTGTTAAAATATATTAAATTTGATACCCAATCAGACCCAACTTCAACAAAGTATCCATCTACAGATGGTCAACTGGATTTGTTAAAATATTTACTCTTGGAGTTGCATTCTTATGGAGTTGAAGCCGTAATTGATGAATACGGATATGTAATTGGTAAAATAAAAGGTAATTCTAGCAAAAAATTACCAAAAGTTGCTTTAATTGCACACGTTGATACTTCTCACGATGCCAGTGGTAAAAATATCAAGGCATCAATAATTAGCAACTACCAGGGCGGATCAATAAAAATAAATCAAATCAAAAATACCGAGATAAGCCCCGAGACATTTCCAAAACTTAAAAATGCAATCGGTCACGATTTAATTGTTACTGATGGTACTACTCTTTTAGGAGCGGATGACAAAGCAGGAGTTGCAGAAATCATGACGTTTGTAGAGTATGTACAGACACATCCTGATTATCTCCATGGAGATATTCGCATTGTGTTTACTCCGGATGAAGAAATAGGTAAAGGAACAGATCATCTTGATGTAAAAAAGATTGATGCAGATTTTGCTTACACACTAGATGGTTCTGCAGCCGGAGAAATCGCTTATGAAAACTTCAATGCAGCAAGTGCTAAAATCACTTTTTTTGGAAAATCAGTTCATCCTGGATCAGCGAAAAACAAGATGATAAATGCTATAAACATTGCATATGAATTTGATCATTTGCTGCCAAAGGATTTACGTCCCGAAACCACTGAAGGATATGAAGGTTTCAATCATCTCACACAAATCGAAGGCGCTTGTGAACTTGCAAAATCCCAGTATATTATTAGAAATCATGATCGAGTTCTATTTGAAAATCAAAAGTCTGATTTTATTAATGTAGCAAAAACAATCAATGAAAAATATGGATATACTGCTTGTGAAATATCAATCAATGATTCATACTATAACATGAAAGATATTCTTGAAAACCAGAAACACATCGTTGAAATTGCTCTAGAAGCAATTCGTAAAACCGGATTATATCCCATTGTTGAACCTATACGCGGAGGAACCGATGGAGCACGTTTAACCTATATGGGATTACCTTGTCCTAATTTAGGAACTGGCGGATATAACTTCCATGGTCCGTATGAATATGCCGATATTCAGGAAATGGATCTAGCAGTTGAAATCATTAAGACTATTTTTGAAATTATTGCTATGTAAAACATTCCGAACGAGTTGAATCGTTCGGAATGTTTTTTTATTTATGATAACTAGTGTGGTTTAATATTGAAAGGCTACGGTATATCTGCTCTAAAAGTATCATTCTCATTAACTGATGTGGAAAAGTCATCTTAGAAAACGAGATTGCTTTATTGCTCATCGCTTTGATTTGTGGAGAAAGGCCATGAGATCCACCAATTATTAATACAATCCGGTTGTTTTCATATTGAGTTATCTTGTCAAAAAGAATCGCAAAATCCTCGCTGGAAATCATTTCTCCCTCAATTTCTAGCGTTATTATATATGCTTCTTTTGGAATTTTAGAGATGATTTGAATAGCTTCTAAATCAAGAATTCTCTTTATTTCACTTTCAGAATCGTTGGAAGGGTTTTTTTCGTCTTGAATTTCGATTATCTCAATTTTCGCATATTTAGATATACGTTTAAGGTATTCGTTGACACCTTCAACAAGATATTTTTCTTTTAATTTTCCTACACAAACGATTGAAAAGTTAATCATTTTTTTTCCTCGCTCTAGGATGAGTGTTTTGATAGATTTTTTTAAGATTCTCATTTGAAGTTTTAGTATATATCTGTGTCGTTGATAAGCTTTTATGTCCAAGCATTTCTTGAACTGTTCTTAAATCGACACCATGGTTGAGCAGATGAGTAGCAAAGGAATGACGAAAGGTGTGAGGAGACATTTTTAATGTCGATGCCTGTTTGTGTAATTCTTTATCTAAAATATCACGAACTCCCCGATCTGTTAATGGAGTTCCTTTAAAATTTAGAAATATAAATTTATCATCTTTCTGTTCGGTTCGTGAAAAGAGGACTGGTCTAACTACGATAATATAATCTCTTAATCGATTGATGGCAGTATCATGAATCGGTACATATCGATCTTTCGAACCTTTTCCGTGGATTAATACGGTTTTCGCTTCGTAATCAAGGTCAAATAATTTAATGTTTACGACTTCACTGACACGAAGACCACAGCCATACATCATTTCAAATAAAGCAATGTTTCTCTTCCCAATAAGGGAAGTGGTGTCTATTCGATCTAAAAAATCAAATAACTCATTTTCATATACGAATTTAGGTAATTTTTTATCTTGTTTTGGAAGGACAGACCCCTGAAAAGGATTAAGATGAAGATAGCCGTCTTCTATCAATCGATCAAAAAGAGATTTCACACTGGATATTTTTCTTCTGATTGATTTTGGGGTAAAACTATTGTGTAGATGACTAATGTAAAATTTAGCTACTCGCTCAGAAATACCATATATATTCCCTAAATCTTCGTTATCTAAAAAAGCAGTTAACGTCTTGATATCATCAAGATAAGCAACTACCGTATTCTTTGAATAATGTTTTTGGTCTTCAAGATATCGACGATAATAATCGATAAGCTCATTATTAGTCAAATTGATGTTCCTCCAACATTTTTTGAATATTGTCTAACGATCTTTTTACAATAAATTGTTTTCTATCCCGCTTATTATATCTTCCTATTAGTGGACTAAACAATCCAAAATTAATATTCATCGGTTGAAAATCATCAGGGAGAGCATTTTCTAGATAGTAAGCTTGAGAACCTAAGGCTGTTTCTTGAGTAAAATCAAGAAGTGATTGATGATTAAAAAATCTGGCCATATTGATTCCAGCAACTAATCCAGAGCCAGCACTCTCAATATACCCCTCAACACCAGACAACTGACCGGCAATAAAAAGGTTTGGATAATCTTTCATTTGGTAATATCGGTTAATGACTTTGGGCGCATTTACAAATGAATTTAGATGCATAACTCCATATCTGACGATTTTAGCATTTTCTAGTCCGGGGATTAACCTAATAATACGTTGTTGTTCACCAAATGTTAAATGAGTCTGAAATCCAACTATGTTATATAAAGAAGCTGCGACATTATCTTGACGAAGTTGCACAACAGCATAGGGCCTTTGACCGTCATTTTTTTCTAAACCCACTGGTTTCATAGGGCCATAAAGAAGGGTTTGTTCACCACGTTTAGCCATTTCCTCAAACGGCATACATCCTTCAAATACTTTTAATTCGAATTCTTTCGTTTCGGCACATTTAGCGTTAATAACTTCTTTGTACCACTTATCATATTCCTCTTTAGTCATTGGACAGTTAATGTAGGTAGCTTCTCCTTTATCATAACGACTCTTATAATAAGCGACATCCATGTTAATTGAATCGAATTCAATTATCGGTGCGGCAGCATCATAAAAATATAAAGTCGACTCTCCAATTAATTCTTTTAATTCATCGAATAAAGGTTTGCTTGTTAATGGTCCTGTCGCTATAATACAAGGCCCTTCAGGAAGTGAAATTACTTCCTCATCGATAACCTCAATCAAAGGATGATTTCTAATATAATTTGTAATGTAACTTGAAAACAGAATCCGGTCAACTGCTAAAGCACTCCCGGCCGGTACTTTAGAATAATCAGCAGCTTTAAGAATGATTGAATCTAGTCTTCTTAATTCCTCTTTTAATAGTCCGACTGCATTATGTATATCGTTGCTTCTAAATGAATTTGAACATACAAGTTCAGCAAAATCATCGATTTGATGAGCTGGACTCTTTTTATTTTTTTTCATCTCATATAACTTAACTGGGATGCCTCTTTTTGCGAGCTGATAACTTGCTTCAACACCGGCTAATCCCGCGCCAATAACAGTTACATATTCTTTTTTCATGATTTCACCAACCTAATAATGATTATATCATATACAACTCAAATCATCATAAAAAGAAAAGCGGTTATTCCGCTTTACTTAATTATTTTAATTATGACAGGTTCATTAATTAAGTCAATCAAGCCCTTGTTAACCCTAATCATTTTACCGGATATTTGGTTGCGATATAATCCATCTTCAATATGGACTTTAATTTTACCACTGACTTGACCAACATTAAATATTCCGTGCCATGCTTCTTGATCGTTTTCAAAAGAATTATATCCTACTCCATCCACCTCAGGCAAATACACATGGTAAATCCCGGATGAAAAAATATTTTTTTTCTTTATTTTGATTAATTTCTTAATATATTCTGAAATATCTTCTTTTTTGACGAGTAGGTCTTTTTCAAATAAATCTGGACGATGGTCCGATGAAAACTCTCCACCAGCATAAATCATGAAAGCTCCTTTTTGAAAAAAGGAATATCCAAACCAGTTCATGATTTTTTGTTGATTTCCTTGAACATACGAAGCTATTCTATTAAAATCGTGATTTTCAAGGTTTTTCATTTTCACATAATTTGAAGGATATATTTCATCTTGTCTTGCAATAGCTTCAATATAATCCTTTAGCGGTCTTTCGCCTTTTAAATAACCTTCATAATATGGATGAACATCGTAATCATATGCCATATCAAAAACTTGATATATTTCTGCTTCGCTCCATGCTTCAAAACCAGAGTCCCGAATGTATTTGACAAAGCCTCCGTGGACTGATTCGCTGATCCAAACAGATTTACGGTTTATCTTTGACACTTCTTTTCTTGCGTATTTCCAAAATTCAATCGGAACAAGACTTGCAACATCGCACCGATACCCATCAACTCCCAAACTAGCGTAAAATTTGAGTGTATCTGCTAATTCAATCCAAAGATTTTTATCTTTGGTATAATCAAAGTCAGTAATGTCCCACCATTCCCCGACCCGATTATTAAATTGCCCAGATTTATCTTTATAAAACCATTCAGGATGATTATCTAGCAAATAGGAATCTCGTGAAGTATGATTAAAAACAATATCAATGACTAACTTTAAATTCCGTTTATGCGTTTCTTCGATTAACAATTTAAAGTCATCTAATGATCCTAGTTCAGGGTTAATTTCACGATAATTTTTTATTGAATAGGGACTTCCAAGAGATCCTTTTCGATTTTTTACTCCAATCGGATTTATAGGTAGCAAATATAAAATATCGACACCCAAATCCTTGATACGGTCTAAATCACTGATTAAGCTTAAGAAAGTTCCTTCATTTGTATGATTTCTGACAAAAACCTGATAGATTACACTGTTTCTAAGTTTTATAGATGTTTTATTCATATATACTCACCTTCATTAATAATGATGTTCATATGAAGTTTACACTATTTATATAAAAAAGTCTAATGATAAAGGATATAAAAATCTAATGAAAAAGGTTACAAATTACATTTATAGAATATTAACAAACAGAAATGGCAACAATACGAATAGAAATCTGTCTATAAAGGATAAAACCCATAAATAAGATGGCTTTTGTGTAAATTCATTTACATATATAAAAACAAACAAATCTAAAATATGTAATTATTTACATAAATATTACAATCGTTCTTTTCAAATCTACACATAAAAGATATAATGTATTTATGATTATCGCATTTTGAAAGGAATTCTAACCAATGGCAACCATTAAAGATGTCGCTAAATTGGCGCATGTTAGCGTCGCAACCGTATCAAGAGTCATCAATAAAAAAGGATATGTAAACGAAACCACAAAAGAACTAGTTTTAGAGGCTATATCTGAATTACAGTATGTACCAAATGAACTTGCTCGTTCTTTGTTTAAAAAACAGTCCCGAATTATCGGGATTATTGTTCCTCATTTAACCTCTTATTACTTCGCTGAATTATTAGAAGTCATTGAAGATATCACTGTAAACCATAATTACCGATTAATGGTATGTAACTCACAGGACAATAAAGATCGTGAAACGAAATATTTAAAAGTATTTCAGCAATATAACATTGATGGAATTATCATGATATCAAATACAACGCGAATCCAGGACTATAAGAGTTTGAATATTCCTATTATAGCTATTGACCACAAACTTACTGACGATATTCCTTCGGTCACTAGCAATAATGTCTTAGGCGGCGTTTTGGCTGCTCAAAAATTACTATCAGGCGGATGCAAAAAAATAATCCATTTCCGCGGGCCTTCAGTCCTAATGCCGGTTCAAGATCGTACTGCGGGATTTAAGTCGATTATGGAAAAGAATAAAGTATATAATTTTAGTTTTGATCTTGATTTTAAAAACCCAAGCCAAGAAGATATTCAAAATGTAATCAACTCAAATCTAGATTGCGATGGCATCTTCTGTGACTCAGATATTATTGCTTTAAATGTCATTCAATGTTTAAAAAAAGTTGGTAGAAAAGTTCCAGACGACGTTCAAGTTATAGGTTTTGATAATATCGAATTTTCTAGAATATTTTCTCCAAAATTAACGACAATAGCTCAATCAACTGATAAAATAGGCCACTATGCCGTTGAAACTTTGGTCAAGCTGATGAACAACGAACCTATAGATAAATTTCATCAACAAATCGATGTTGTGTTAATCGAGCGCGAAACAACAATCTAATCTAAACATATAAAAAGTCACTTTGATTTTAAAAAGTGACTTTTTTATTTATTCAGATTTTAGCCGTTCATACAATAATTCAAATTTAGATAATGTATCATCTGATATATTATGCTCGATGCCACAGGCTTCATCATTAGCTACTTGTTCGTCTACTCCTAGCACTTCAATTAAAAATCGCCTTATCAAAAGATGTTTTTTTAAGACATTTTCAGATGTTTTCTTGCCCAATTCAGTTAGCGAAATATCTCCATATGGAGCTTTGATTACCATTCCGTTAATAATCAATGTGTTCACCGCGTGATTAACGCTTGCTTTAGATACCCCTAGGTGATTTGCCAAATCAATGCTGCGAACATTCGTTCCTCCTAAAAGAACTATAGCTTCTAAATAATCTTCAAGTGATTCACTAAATCGATTTAGATTTTTAGTCATTGAAAACCTCCAAAATATGGTTAAATTATACAAAATAATCCTAAATCAAACAAGTAATATAACAATATTTACTTTTTTATCTTTTCACAACTACCTTCAACTCCACATCCAGAACAGGAACCACAGGTCTTACCTTTATTTTTAATAACTCTTCTTATCGTCGAAAACACGATAAAAATAACGATGACAAAAACCAATACCGATAATAACGTTCCCATACCCAAGGATCCAAGTTGATAGATTAATAAAGCAGCCACATATGCAATAATTAATTCATATAAAACAGCAAATAATAGCCATTTCCATGAACCTAATTCCTTTTTCATGGCTGCGATAGCAGCTATGCATGGAGATGTCAATAATGCAAAAACCAAGAAAGAATAAGCTTGTAAAGGAGTAAAGACGGCTTGCAATGCTGGATATAAAAGCGTTCCAGATTCTAATACATCACCAGCAACTCCATAAAGTATTCCTAATGTTCCAACGATAGACTCTTTTGCAACAAATCCTGTCAAAATAGCGACAGTCGATTGCCAATCAGAAAATCCAATTGGTTTAAATATTGGCAACAAAAATTTACCTAATTGTCCTAACAGAGAAAATTCAATTTCTTCATCGAGTAATAGTCTGAATGTTCCATCGACAAATCCAAAATAACTCAGAAACCAAATGATGATAAACGCTCCTAATAAAATTGTTCCGGCTTTGATTAAAAATCCTTTTACTCGTTCCCAAGTATGTAAAAAAGAGTTTTTTGCTGTTGGCATACGATATTCGGGTAATTCCATTATATAGTTGGCTGATGCACCTTTTAAAATTGTTTTTTTGAATAACACAGCTGAAAATATGGCAACCAAAATACCAATGATATACATAGAGAATACGACGAGATACGAGTGAGAAGCAAATATCGCTCCAGCAATAATTCCATATATTGGTGCTTTTGCACCACAGGAGATAAAAGGAATTATCATTGTGGTTATCTTTCTGTCTTCAGGTTTATCAAGTGTTCTAGTAGCTGCCATTGCTGGGACGCTACATCCAAAGCCTATTAACATCGGTATAAATGATTTTCCGGATAACCCAAACTTTCTTAAAACTCGATCCATTATAAATGCAGCTCTGGCCATGTATCCTGAATCCTCAAGCAATGAGAGAAAGAAGAATAAAATGGTTAATTGAGGTAAGAACCCTAATACTGCAGAAAGACCCCCAAAAATACCGTTTATGACGAGACTTGAGACCCACGACGCCATACCAGCATTTTCAATACCTATCGCAATCAAAGAAATAAATTTTTCTATCAGCCATACAAAACCATCCGTAATGAATGTTCCTACTGGTCCGAATGCAAGAAAAAAAACAGAAAACATTATCCCTAAAAAAAGTGGTAAACCAAAAATTCTATGAGTCAATATTTTATCAATTTTATCAGTTGTAGATTCTATTTCTACACTCTTTTTGGTAATTACCTGATCACAAATTGATAATATATGGTTATACCTTTCATTAGGTAATACCATATCAAAATCTAAATCAAATTTTGCTTTTTCTTCTTCAAGAACTACTTCTAGGGATTTAATAAATTCTGAATCACGTTTCGATAATTTATCAGCTTTAAATCCGTCTTCAAAAAAACGAGTTGCCAATAATCGATCACCTAAAACCGATTCAAATTTACTTATCGTATTCTCAATTAAGTTAGAGTAGCGTTTCTCAGGGAAGCGAGGCTCATATTTAGCAACTTCAATTACACGAATTAATTCAATCAAGCCAAATTTTTTACTGGCTGTGATGGGCACAACAGGAACGCCTAATAACGATTCCATTTTTGGTACATTGATTTCTTCAAATTTTGTTTTTGCTATATCCATGCAATTAAGCGCAATAATCATAGGAATTTCCGAATCTAAAAGTTGATGAGTTAAAAAAAGATTTCTTTCTATGTTTGACGCATCCACAATATTTATAATCAAATCCATCGATTTTGATAGAATAAATTGAGTAGTTACTTCTTCCTCTAGGGAAATACTCGAGAGAGAATATACTCCTGGAAGATCAATGATTTCAGCTTCAAATTGATCATATTTGAGTTTACCTACTTTTTTCTCAACGGTAACTCCAGGCCAGTTACCTACGGACTGATTGGACCCTGTCAATCCATTAAAAAGTGTTGTTTTACCGCTGTTAGGATTTCCAATAAGCGCAATGCGTTTCATTAAGCTTTATCTCCTATTCTCTCAATTTCAATTGTCTTTGCTTCTGCTTTTCTCAAAGTCAAAAAGTATCCTCTAATCAGGATTTCCATTGGATCCCCTAAAGGAGCCAATTTTTTAACTTTTATGGTAGTTCCATTTGTTAACCCCATATCAATAATCCGTTTTCTCAAATTGTTAGCATAAACTCTTACTATCTTGCCGGATTGACCCGGTTTTAATTCATTTAATGTCATGTTCTTCCTCCGCATAAAGTTAGAAAAGGCTAACTTACTTTATAAAAAATATATGACAAGTTAGTCATCACTAACATTATATATTTATGCAATCATTGTGTCAACAAAAACTGTAAACAAAACGTTTCCATAAAAAAAGACGTTTCCATTTATTCTGAAAACGCCTGAAAATTATTTTTTTTCTAAGTCAAGCAACCATTTTTTAATTTTTATTCCACCAGAAAAGCCACCTAATTCTCCATCTTTTCTAATTACTCTATGACAGGGATAATATAAGGGCAGAGGATTTCTCCCACACGCTTTTCCTACAGCTCGTGATGCATTTGGAAATCCAATTTTTACAGCTAATTCTTGATAACTGATTGTTTCACCAACCGGAATATTTCGTAATTCAGCGAGTACTAAAGAGGTAAAATGACTTACTTTTGTTTCTACAGGAAAAGAAAGAACCATAAGCTTATTTGATAAATATTCAGTTATTTGATTATTAGTTAATACACTTAGTGGAGTGTCTTCATCCGAGATAGTTTTAGATGGATTAAACTCAATCAAAATCACTTTGTTGTTTTGAATTTCAAAACCAATAGTATTATTAAATCCCTGAACTAAATGATAACTCATAATTTCTTTTCTACGCGCTTTGTGGCAATGACACAAACATTAGTTCCACAAACATTCTCAAGAATAACTTGTCCGATTTCTACTGGTGCTTGGACTTTAATATTTTTTAATGCCAGTATACAATCCTTCATTAAATCTTTTGGAATATCAGTCGCTGTTTTAACAGAAACCATATCCTCAACTCCTCCAATCACAGGGACGATTGAAGTCACTACTCTTCTTGGATTAATTACTTCCTTCGATGCGTAAATTTCTCCACGTTTACATTGATTGCCAGTAACTTTTAAAACTCCTGTTTCATCATAATCAACCGAGAGCATACATCCCATCGGACAACTAATACAAATCATTTCTTTTGTTGGCATGATAATCACTCCTTCTCGATTTTAATGAAAATTGAATTAATAGGACGGTCTTGTAACCATTTTTTTAAGATCGTTACTTGTTCCATTTCGCCAGGAGTAATTATTTTTTTCTTTGAATGGATTATTCGTTCCTGATCCAGAAATACACTGACATAGGCATCTTTATAAACATCAGTTGATCTAAATCTAATTAAAGATAAATCTTCAGCATTTTTTGGGTTGATAGATGAAGGAACTGAGTACCTAACACCATCTTGGGTTACAATATTTATCATATGATTTTCGTTTAACAACCCGTCAATATATTTAACAGAATTTTTACCCGCTAAGTAGGCCTCACCGCTAACATAATCTACTAAATCATGTACGTGCAAAACATTACCCGCTGCGAAGATTCCTTTAATCGAAGTTTCAAGACTTTCGGTAACGATAGGGCCTTGAGTCCTTGGATTGATTTTTACACCAACTTTTCTTGACAACTCGTTTTCAGGAATTAAACCAACTGACAATAATAATGTATCACATTCAATGAATTCTTCTGTCCCCGGAATAGGTTTTTTATCATCATCCACACGAGCGATAGTAACTCCAGTAACTCTAGTTTTACCATGTATTTTCGTTACAGTATGACTTAATTTTAGAGGAATATTGAAATCATCTAAACATTGAACAATATTTCGTTTTAATCCTCCGGAATATGGCATGATTTCGACAACTGTTTTAACATTTGCACCTTCTAAAGTCAGGCGTCGTGCCATAATCAATCCAATATCACCAGAGCCTAAAATGACAACCGATTTTCCCGGCATAAAGCCTTCAATATTTACATACCTCTGAGCAGTTCCTGCCGAATAAATTCCGGCTGGTCGTGTTCCGGGAATATTTAATGCGCCACGGGGCCGCTCACGACACCCCATCGCCAGAATTACTGCTTTGGCCTGATACTGAATAACCCCTTCAGTTTCATTTATAGCTGAAACGATAAGATTAGGGGCAATATCGATAACCATCGTTTCAAGTTTTGATTCAATCCCGAGATCATTTATTTTTTTCACATATCTTGATGCATATTCCGGACCAGTTAATTCCTCTTTAAACGTATGTAGCCCAAAACCAGGATGAATACACTGATTAAGAATTCCTCCGAGTTGATTGTCGCGTTCTAAAATAACAATATCCTTGTTTCCTGCTTCATATGCACCGATTGCGGCTGCTAAGCCTGCAGGTCCCCCACCGATAATGACAATATCTTTATTTATCATAGTAGCACCAACCTAAAGTGTTTCTTTATCAAGCCCAACAAGTAGAATAGCCTGTTGATCAAATTTTGTAATTTCCCTTGGATCTTTGTTTAATTCTTTTGATAAGATTTCCAAGACTCTAGGGCCGCAAAATCCGCCTTGACAACGTCCTGCTCCAGCCCTGGTTCTTCTTTTAACGCCATCGATTGTGGTTGCGCCTAACGGACGATGAATAGCATCTTTAATTTCCGCAAGAGTAACCATTTCGCAACGACAAATAATTTTACCAAATTCATGATTTTTTTTAATTAGAGATGCCTTGTCTTCAATGCTTAATGGTTCAAACCTGATTATTTCTTCACGGTTATCCAGATAATTAGATTTTATATCCGCATTTAGTTTTTGAGCAACAACACTAGATAAATAATCACCGATTGCCGGAGCTGCTGTTAATCCTGGAGATTCAATCCCGGCAGCATTAAAGAATCCCGGAACATCTTTCGCTTCTCCAATAACAAAATCGCCTTTTGATTCTGTCGCTCTTAATCCGGAAAATGCTGTAATAATAAATCCGGTCGGCACTTTCTTGATGCTTTGCGATGCTTTAGCAAGAACTTCTTTCAGTCCTTCAGGTGAAGTAGAACTATCTCTTTTATCGATAACATCGTACGCTGTCGGGCCTATCAATAAGTTGTTCTCAGCAGTAGGAGTCACTAAAACACCTTTCCCATATGCGGTTGGTAACTGAAAAATCGTTTTATCAACATAATGACCGACTTCTTTATCAAACAAACAATATTCGCCTTTTCTGGGAGTAATATGAAGTTTGTATTCTGAAACCATGTTATTGATTTCATCAGAAAAAACCCCAGCACAATTAATAACAGTCTTTGATTCAATAATTTCATCATTGAAATTAATTAAAAAATGATCTTTTGATTTTGAAATAGATTTAACCAAAGAGTTGAAACGAAATTCAACGCCATTCATATTGGCGATTTCGGCCTGAGCAATAGTCAATTCAAACGGATCAACAATTCCTCCGGTAGGAGCGTATAATGCTCCAACAACAGAATCATTCAAATTGGGTTCCATTTCATGAACTTCATCTTTCGATAAAATCCTTAACCTTTCAACCCCATTTTTCATTCCTTGTTTCTTAAGTTCATCAAGTTTTTGAATATCTTCATCTTCAAAAGCCAAAACTAGAGAACCGTTATTTCGATAAGGCACACGATATTTTTTACAGAAATCTGCCATCATTCGATTTCCTAGCAAATTGAATTTGGCTTTTAAAGTTCCTGTTTTTGCATCATAGCCACTATGAACAATACCGCTGTTTGCTTTTGATGTTTCTTCGCAAACATCGTTATGTTTTTCAAGTACTAACACTTTAAGCTGATATTTAGATAATGCTCTTGCGACACTCGACCCAATGACACCTGCACCAATAATTACAACATCAAACATAACTTTTCACTTTCGTCAAAATGACCGAAAACTCCTTTATTGCATTATATATTTATGTTAATAGATTATAGCATATCAACAATAAAAAAACAAATATCGGAATATTTGTTTATTCATTATCTATACTCGAAATAAATGCTTTTACAATTGCTTTATACTCATCTCGATTGAACATGAATGATTCGACATGTTTAGATGGATTTGTTGAAATATAAAGTTGTTTTTTTGAAGGACAGGCATCATATAATTTGTGAGAATGCAAAGGAGGAATAAATTCATCATGAGATCCATGTAATAATAAAACCGGAATTTTAGATTCTCCAATTGCTTTAATAGGCGAAATATCTTTAAAAGATTGTTTAGTTGCAAGTTTAAAAAACATATTGGCTATTCCCAAAAACGGCCATTTTGGGAGATGGGATTTTCTTTTAATTAAATAAGCAACAAGTTCACTCAAATCATAAAAAGGACTATCTGCAATGACAAAACGAATCCTAGAATCTTTTGCTTGTTCTAAAATAACTGTAGCTCCACCCATTGATTCTCCATAAGTTCCTAAAAAAATGGAGGGACCGAAACGAATAAATGTATCTGTTATAACATCTTCTAAATCCTGTGATTCATAATATCCTAAAGAACAGTTTTTCCCACCGGATTCTCCATGATATCGTTCATCATAAAGTATCACATTATACCCAAGCTCCTTAAAAATAGATGCATATTTAATTCCGCCATGATGAGTATACGTGTATCCATGCGCTATGACTACAAATCGATTAGTCTTCTCCTGGTGAATTAAATTATTTGGAAGATAATACGCCTTTAGATTATAGCCATTTCTAGTTTCAATTGAATAAGGAATTTTTTCCCATTTATCGTACTCTTCCATTAAATCCGGAGTCCTCTGTAACTCACGGAGACGAGTTTCCATCAACGAATATCTTTTTGGATTGTAAATACTTTGAGCTACTACAAAACCAGTATAAAAAATCAAAAATATCACAAGTATAAGGGATCCGATGATTAATAATTCATACCATTCCAATGAAATCACCCCTAATTCATCAATCGGAGAACAAATGTCGCTCCCTGATCGAGAACTTTCGATAAAGTATCAACCGCAAGTTTTTCATCTTTATTAATAATTGCGTCAAATATTGTAACATACAGTGTGAAATTTTGTGCTGCTAAATCATAATTCTGATAAAAATAGGTTATCATTTTTAAAGAAAAAGATTCGAAATGTCGATATATTAATTTATATACCATATTATTCGTACTTTCTAATAAGTATTGATGAAATAGCATATCAAGATTTACCAGCACAGATAAATCATTTATTGGTTCTTTTAGCCACATACGCTGCTGATCAATAATGTTGCTTAAATTAGATAATTCAACATCATCATTCTGAAAAATAATCAATAAAGCTTGAGTAGCTATGGTCTTTCGATATTCAAGAACATCTTTGACTAGTTTTAATTTCAATTTCTGATTTTGTGAATCTAATACATCATCTAATATTTTTAATGTTCCCGTCTGTAAAAAATCGTTTACTACGACATAGTGACGAGGAGAAACAGAAAGATATCCTTGTGCAGACAAGGATGAAACAACGCTGTTAACAACACTTCGACTAACATCATATTTTATAGACAATTCACGCAGTGGCAATAATCTGTCGCCAGGTTGATAAACACCATTAATGATATCGTTTTTTATTTTCTTTATTAATACAGACGTCATATTTGATGAATTAATTTCTACCACCTCTTAAATAATATCTCCTGTTTTTTATGATTTGGATTGATATTTTTGAATCATTAGGTGTATTCTTCCGTGATATGTGTAAATCTGTGTATTTCTCTTATTACGCAAAATAATATTAGAAATGTTTTAGATGATAAAGTATAGATAAGACAATAATTTGTGAATCATTATATTAATGTGATTACTGTCCTAAAATCTCTTCTAATATGACACAGTGGTAATACCACAATTAGATTATAAACACAATTAATTTATAATTCAAGTATGTATTCAAATGTTCATAAAAAAACGTCTATATTCAGACGTTTTTTTTTGGAGTTAGTTAAATTTGTATATTATTTTCCTAGAATTAATGATTTTATCAATGTTAATCAATATATATAAAGAAGCAAATAACAAAACTATTCCCTTTAAAATATCAGATATATTTAATGACCACCAGATCCCGCTATATCCAAAATTATCTGATAACCATAACGCAAATGGAATTCTCAATGAATTTCCAAAAATACCGACGATAGATGGAATAATGCTTTTACCGATTCCATTAAACAATCCTGTTCCGATACCTTCAAGCATCATGAAAACCTGAGCTATACTAATAATCTTTAAATATTGTTTACCATATTCAACAGTTTCTTCGATATTTACAAATATCCGAATTAAAGGTTCAGCAAAAAAGAAAAGAATAGCCCCTACAAAGAGCGAATAAGGAATTAGCATTTTTGACAACATAATGGTTCCTTTTTTTATTCTGTCTCCTTGTTTTGCACCAAAATTCTGTCCAACAAAAACTGTTAGTGCTGTTTGGAATCCACCAGATATCATCCAAGTTAATTGCTCAATTTGACTACCAATTCTTTGAGCCGCCATAACTTTTTCACCATAGATAAATATCATTCGGGCTATAACAATCGAAATTGAAGTAAAGAACATACTTTGTAATCCAGCAAAAATCCCAATTTTTACAATATCTTTCATCATCTTCGGTTGGAGATAATTAAGCCTGTATTGCCAAGAACGCTTCCGGTTAATTAAATAAATAATGATAAAAATAATAAGGGTTGTCATTTGTGATATTACAGTCGCGATGGCCGCCCCAGATACTCCCATCTTAAATGTCAGTATCAGGATTGGATCAAGAATAATATTCATAATTAAGCCAATGACCAATATCGAGAAATTCAGTGCGGTCTTTCCAAGCCCTTCATTTATTGCTGAAAATGACGAAGTAATAAACTGAACAAATAAAAAGGACCCCACAATTACCAGATAATCGTTTGCAGCATTGATGACTTCAGCCTTATCGATATTGAATATTTCAATTAGATTCGCTCTAAACAAAAAAACAAATAAAGAAAACAGTAATCCTAATACAATTGACAGGGTTAGTCCATTCGTCGCGTATTGATTAATTAAATCATGTCTTTGTTGACCAACTGCATGACTGACTTTTACTGAAGTTCCTATTTTGGCAATCAGGATAATTCCAAAAGCAAACCAAGTAATATAACCGGCCGTACCTATCCCCGAAATTGCATCATTTTCATTTAAACCGATTGAATCTACTCTTCCTATCCAGAACATGTCTGTGAGATTATACGCCATTTGGGAGATAGAAGTCAGTAAAACCGGTAATGCTACAATCAATAAATTTTTAAAGATTGATCCTTTTGTCATATCATAGATTTTTGTCATAGTCCATCCCCCAATGTATAACATTATACCATATGAAATTATACCTATAAACAAAAAAAGAAACTGATATCCAGTCTCTTTAATATGAGTGTTAATAGATATTATTTTACTTTTGTTTCTATAAAATAAGTAGCTTCCATATCCGCTATCGATAATGCTAAAGCTAAAGGGAATTGCTCATATGCTTGTCCAACATTTAATTTATCATCAGTATTAGAAAAACCCATGTGAAAGCGAATTGCAAAGGCTTCTTCACGTGATAATTTCATAAATCCAGAGATGATATAAACGGATTTTTCTCCGTGTCCGTAAGGAAGCATATCATTGTAATCATAAGAAGGAACTTGTTGCCAAACTCCATTTTTATCCTTAACGTTTCTCATAGTTTTTTGATATACATTCATTTTACATATATCGTGTAGCAGGGAAACAATTGCAATAGATTCATCAGAATACTGAAACCCAAAATCAGTTCTTACCTTTGGCCGATTTAAATAGTCTTTTAAACATTTAAACACATTAAGGGAATGTTCAACTAATCCACCTTCATAAGCAAGATGAAATCTTGTAGAAGCTGGAGCTGTAAAAAAATCTGAATTAGGGGAAAGAAGATATTTTAATAAATCTTCTGATCCTTCACGGATTATATATTGACGATATATATTGATGAATTCTGTTTTATTATCCATAATCATTATAATGGTTTACATGTAACCGCAGTACAAACAACAGAATAAGATTTATCTTCATAATCAACAGGGATTGAGACTTCAACAATTTCTTCAATCTCATATTCAGCGTTGTCTGAAAGATCCTTGATAATGTATCCCTTCATAAAATCGTTTTTTTGAACAGCACCATAGAATACAAATAGATTGTCCTCGTCATATCTTTTTGCATGCCTTGGAAGTAAACCGGTAAGCAAGTTTGATTTTGATTTGATGTTAACTTCAAACAAGTATGGATTTTCGAGATTAAAACGACGACGTAAGTTATCCTCTAAGACTGTATTTTCGAATCCTGTAACAGCTTTTTCTATTTCTTTTTTTGCAGTATCAACTACCTGAATACCTAATTTCTTTAATTTTTGTGATAAATCCTTAATTTTCTCTTTCATGACGACCTCCAAAATTTATAAATATATCTCACGATATTTATCGAGCAAGTACTTTTCTGAAAGTAAAGGTGACACTAATTCTTTTGAACTGACTGTAACTCCTCCGGCAATTGTTCCATAAGCTAAGCAGGTCTGTAAAGATTCTTTTTTTATGAATCCATACAGAAATCCAGCAAAAAATGCGTCACCAGCTCCATTTGAATCAACTAATTGATAAGTATTGATAATTGGCTCATAGAGAAATGCTTCTTTTGATGCTACGGAAGCACCATTTTTCCCATGAGTTACAACCACCATTGATTTCCCATCAACTATCCATTTTTCCATTAATTTCCGATGGTTAGCGATTTTATCTGAAGAAAAAAACAGGCAATCAGCAGCTTCAATATAATCATCGTAATATGAATTATCTTCTTCATAATCATGTAAATCAGACCATATTGGCTTCTTATATTTTTTAATCAGACCGATTACTTTTTTGGTATAAGGAACTATATTTAGAATAATCAAGTCATGTTCTTTAATCAGATTTTCCATACGAATCCAATCAATACTAGGATCGGGTGAAGTTGATGAAGTAAATATAGAAATTCTATTACCTTCTGCATCCATTATATTTACATGTCTTTCAGTGAAAGAATCATTATCATAAATCGCATGGACTCCACGATTTTGTAGATATTTTCTAATAAGGTTTCCATAATCATCATTGGCTAAAGTAGCATGAAGTGTCGTGTCAACTCCTAGTTTAGTCAGATTTAGAGCTTTCCCCGCACCAGTCGAACCGATTGTTTGATAATCTTTACCAAAAACAGTTTGTGATACAGGTTCAGGTAAACGACTTAAGTGAACAATAGTGTCATAAGATACTCCACCAATTACGAGTACTTTCATTAGGTATCCCTCCTATTAAAATAATCCTACTATTTTTCCGTCAATGACATCCATATTTTCATAAGCACCAATTTTCGGTAAACCAGGCATAGTCATAACCTCACCGGTTAGTGCAACTAAAAAGCCGGCTCCGATTGAAGGCTTAAATTCTCGAATACTGATTGAAAAATCTTTTGGACGGCCAATAATTTTGGGATTATCAGTTAAGGACAGAGGAGTTTTAGCCATACATATAGCCAAATTATTCCACCCTAATCGATTATAATTTTCAATTTGGGATAAAGCTTTTTCGGTATAAACGACTTCCTTTGCACCATAGATATTCATCGCAATCTTCTCAATTTTGGTCTTAATAGGCTCGTCCAATTTATATAGTTGTGAAGAAGATGGATCAATTGGCATTTCCGTCAGTTTGACGACTAGTTTTGCCAAATCAACTCCACCTTTGCTTCCTTTTCCAAAGACTTCTGATAAAGCTAATGGATGATTGTTTTCTTTCGCCCATTTTATGACAAAATCTAGTTCAGCAATGCTATCGGAGTCAAAACGATTTAAAGCAATGACATAAGGAAGATGGTATATCTTTACGTTTTCGGTGTGTTTCTCTAAATTTGCAATCCCTTTTTTCAAAGCTTCAAGATTTTCAACTTTTAGATTTGCTTTTTCTACTCCGCCGTGAGATTTAAGAGCTCTGATTGAAGCAACAATCACTACTGCAGAAGGTAAAACACCTAAATTTCTCGATTTAATATCAATAAATTTTTCCATTCCTAAATCGGCACCAAAACCCGCTTCTGTAACAACATAATCGGCTATCCTGCGAGCAAATGAAGTAGCTATCAGGGAATTACATCCGTGAGCAATATTCGCAAACGGTCCGCCGTGAATTAAAACAGGAGTATTTTCTAATGTTTGAACTAGATTTGGTTTTATAGCATCTTTAAGAAGCATCGTGACTGCACCTTCTGCTTTTAAATCAGCAACTGATACAGGGTCTCCATTAATATTTTCTCCGATTACGATTTTACCAATTCGAGATTTTAAATCATCAATATCTTTTGATAAACAAAGAACTGCCATGATTTCACTAGCAACCGTAATATCAAACCCGTCAAAACGGCTTACTTCTTTAGTCATTGATAATCCTACCTGAATTTTGCGCAAAGAACGATCATTCATGTCCATTGCCCGTTTCCAGGTAATTTTCTCCGGGTTAATTTTTAAATCGTTTCCTTGGAATAGATGATTATCGATAATTGCTGAAATTAAATTATTAGCAGCCCCTACCGCATGAATATCTCCGGTAAAATGGAGATTAATGTCTTCCATCGGTACGACTTGAGAATAACCTCCACCTGCAGCCCCACCCTTAACGCCCATAACTGGGCCTAAAGAAGGTTCTCTTAAAGCAATCATGGTTGGATATCCGAGTCGATTTAGTGCATCACCAAGACCGACTGTAGTTGTAGTTTTCCCTTCACCAGCCGGAGTGGGATTGATTGCTGTGACTAAAATAACTTTGCCTTGTTTGTTAAAACGCGGACTGTTAATAGCATCGAAACTGATTTTGGCTTTATATTGTCCATACAGTTCAATTTCATTATTTTTTAGGCCAATATTTTTAGCGATTGTTTGAATTTTTTTCATTTTAGCTACTTGAGCAATTTCTAAGTCAGATTTCATCAATTTAATCCTCTCTATTAATGTAAATTTTTTGGCAACAAAATAATTATATTAACGATAAAACTGTGATTGATTCTACACTGGCAGTATGTGGGAACATGTCAATCGGCTGAATATATTCAATTTTATATAAACTTGACAAATCATTGATATTTTTAGCCAAAGTAGATGGATTACATGAAACGTATATCATTTTTTTAATTTTCGCGTTTAATAAAGTTTCAATTAAATTAGAATCTAATCCCGTTCTCGGAGGGTCAAAAATGATAACATCAGGCTTAACCTTTTTTTGAATGATTTGAGGCAAAGCCTTTTCAACACGGTCATGGATAAAAGTAACATTGTCAACATGGTTTTTCTCTGCATTAAATTTTGCATCCTTAATTGATGATTCTGCAAAATCAATACCATATACGCTTTTTACTTTTGTAGCTAGATCGATTGCAGTTAAACCAACGCCTGAAAAACAATCGACAATGGTTTCATAACCTTTAAGACCAGCGGCTTTTTCTATTTCCTGATACAAAACTTCCATTTGTTTAGTATTTAACTGATGGAATGCTTCTGGGCTTAAACGATATATTCTTTTATTAAAAACCGTTTCAATATAGTCGGATCCTGCTATTTTAATAACATTTTTCCCAAACATGAGCGTATTTTTAGGGTGATTAATTGAATAATGTACAGATTTTAAGTTGGGTATCATTTTCATGGCTTTTAATGCTATATAATTTAACTTTTCAGTAAACTCTGTAACTATAAATGTGACTTGAATTGAATCGGTAGATTCCATATACCTTGTGACGAGATTCATAAGAATTCCTTCTTTATTTCTCGTGTCGTAAGCATTTAGTTTTTGGTCATTGCATAATTTTAAGATGATTTCATTGGTTTGATTAACGACCTCATTTTGAACAAGGCAAGAATCAATAGTAACAAAATGATTTGACCCCGGTTCATACAATCCTAACGCTAAACCAAAATTAGTATTTTTGAAAGGCATTTGAGCTTTATTTCGATAATGATAATAATCCGTCATTCCTAATGTTTTTTTTATGAGAATTTTATCAATATTTAGAGTAGTATATCTTTTTAAAGATTGTTTAAGCAGATGTTGTTTGTGCTTTAATTGTTCAGAATATTCAACATGTTGCAACTGACAGCCACCGCATTTTTCATAGAAAGGACACGGGGGAGTCATCCTGCGATTTGAGGGAGTTAAAATGTTGAGTACTTTTGCTAGAGTGAATCCAGGTTTTACGTCAACAATTTCGACCTCAACATTTTCTCTTGTAATGGCTCCAGGAACAAATACGGCTAATTGATTATGATAACCAATTCCTTCTCCATTAATTCCCATTTTTTTAATTTCAATTGTAACAATATCTCCGATATTCAAAATATTCAATTTTTCCATTTAAATCACCAGTTTAATTATATCATTAAAAAGAAAAAAAGCATACTCAACGTATGCTAATTCTTAATGGTATAAGTGGGTACACATTGTTGAACCATCTCTTTAACTTCTAAGTTATCCAAGGATTCAAACTGATTTCGTACAAATTCAATCTCTTCTGAAACTTTTTCTCCATCAATTGCATTATCAATAAAGATTTTTTTATTTGAGGTTTTGATCTGATCAGGGGAACTACTAACTAGGAGTTCCTCATATAGTTTTTCACCGGGACGTAAACCAGTAATTTTTATGTCAATATCAATATATGGTCTTAATCCGGACAACATTATCATTTTTTCAGCAAGATTGATGATTTTTACTGGTTCCCCCATATCTAGAATAAATATTTCTCCGCCTTTGGCAAAAGTTCCAGATTGAAGAATTAAACCTACCGCTTCAGGAATAGTCATGAAGTAACGAATGATGTTTTTGTCAGTTACTGTAACGGGGCCACCATCTTCTATTTGTTTTTTAAAAAGTGGAACAACTGATCCGTTTGAGCCTAAAACATTTCCAAATCTTACAGCTGAATATTTAGTTGAAGAGATTGTGTTAAAATATTGAATAATCATTTCAGCGAATCGTTTGGTAGCACCCATGACATTCGTTGGCCGAACCGCTTTATCACTTGAAACAAGTACCATTTTTTGAACTTTAAATTCGCTACATAATTTTGAAATATTGTAAGTTCCAAGAACGTTTGTTCTTACGGCTTCTACAGCCGAATCTTCCATCAAAGGAACGTGTTTATATGCAGCGGCATGAAATACTAATTCAGGCTTAAATTCATCAAAAATCCTGTACATACGTTCATAATTATAAACCGAAGCTATGAGCACTTTTGGTTTGTTAAATTTCGGGTCTTCACGATGCTTGCGGTTTAATTCCATCTGTAAATCATAAACGCCATTTTCATAAATATCAACCAGCATCATAGAAGAAGGATTGTAATGAATAATTTGACGTACCAGTTCGGATCCTATCGACCCTCCAGCACCTGTCACCAAGACACGTTTTCCAGAAATAAAATCATTAATGCCTTCCATATCTAAATCAACGACATTTCTTGAAAGCAAATCTTCAACATTAACTTCAAGAAGACGTTTCGGGGCATCTTTTTTTAACTCTTTAAAAAGGGGAAGTCTTCTTATCTTAACTGGTCTTTCAGTAATTAATTGAATGACTTCTTGTAACCGTTGATTATCGATATTTGCTATTGAAATTACTACTTCGTCAATTTTCAGTTGATCAATTAGATCCGGAATTTGATCTATAGGACCGTAAATAGGTAATCCGGCCATTAACTTTCCAATTTTCATTGGATCATCATCCACAAATGCCACTGGGTAATTATTCAGCATTTCGTTATTTCTAAACTCGTCGATGACAATCTTTCCACCAGATCCAGCACCAACAAGTAAGGTTCTTTTTCCAAATGGTTTTCTCTGTTTAAATAGAATATGTTTTGAAAGTCTCTTAATTACTCTCACTCCGGAAAGTAATGTAGCTTCAAGTATAAAGGTGAATATAAAAAATTGTTCTGGTATAAAATAAAAATCCGGGACAATAAGAGTAATTATAGTGATTACGGCAGTAGATAAAAACGCAGCTATGAAGACTCTGATAATCTCATCGAAACCAAATGTATCCAAAACCATTTGGTACATCTTAAAAAAGAGATAAAAAGCTATTTTAAAAATTATTACAAAAGGTATAATGATAAAAGCTGTGGTGACCTGTTCTTTAGGTATAGCGTTTAAGGGAGGCATAGCCAAAGCTAAGATTGAGAAAGTATAAGTCAGTGCGATACATATTGTATCAATAAACATAAACTGAAGCATTCGAACTTTTTTCAAACTAATAGCAAAACGATGTGATGAGCTATCTTTCATAGAAATTCACCTTCTAAACACTATTATGTATCAAGATTTTAACACATTGATATAGTTAATTCAATAGCAGTAACTCTAAATAATTTCCCCAAGTTTAGCATTTTTTTCAAATCGACTGATTTATTCAATAACTATAGAATAATGAGAAAGAGCCATAATTAAACGTTTCCGATTAACAATGGCTCTATTAAAATTGATATTTATTTTTGTAAATTTAATGATAATTCAAAATAAAATTCTACACCATCTGGATGATTAATGACTCCAAATTTGTTGCCTAAATTGTTAAGAATTGTCTTAACAATCGAAAGACCTAAACCTTGACCTCCATATGATCTTGTTCTTGCTTTATCAACTTTATAGAAACTCTCCCAAATTCTTTCAAGACTATCTTCCGGAATGGGTTTTCCAGAATTAAATACGTTTATTCTAATATGTTCCGAATCAACTAAAGAGGTAGATATTTTTAAAATTCGATTTTCATTAATATGATTTAATGCATTTGATAAATAGTTTGTCAAAACCGTTTGGATTGAATCATAATCCGAATAAATATTTATATCTTCGATTTCAACGATTGGGATTATATTTTTTTCGTTTAACTTAATTGCATATAGCTTAATTGTCTCATCAACTAAGTCTTTTATAGAAAAATCCGATAAATTTAATTGTAGAAAACCGCTTTCTAACTGACTTATTTTTAATAATCCCATCACGAGTTTATTCATTTTATTGGATTCATCCATAATAATATTTAAATACTCGTCTTTCATATCATCAGTTAAACCAGATAGTTTTAATGCTTCTGAATAACCCAAAATTAAGGATATCGGTGTTTTTAATTCATGCGAAGCGTTAGCTATAAATTCTCTTCTCATATTATCGATATTCGTTTTTAATTGAATATCCTGTGCTAGTCTTTTATTTGCCTCTTGGAGTTCTTTGATTGATGACTCCAGTTGATTACTCATTTTATTTATTGATAGCCCTAAATCACCTAATTCATCATTTGATGTCAATTCAACTTTTTTATTGAAATTGAGATTAGAAAGATCTTGAGTGACTTCATTCATTTGCAATATCGGATTTGTAAAACGGTAGCTGAATAAATAAACGACTATTCCGGAAATAATCATAAAGATAAACCCAACCATAATTGTAAAAGTATTAAAAATCGCTATACTCTCGTGAATGGATTGAAATGAGACGGTAAGAATATAATACAAATATAATCCGTCAGTCTGTTCCTGCGCAACACAAAGTGCTAAAAGCTGAAAATCGTCATTTTCTACTCCAAAATCATCTTTTGGTACAATTCTTGCGAGGAATGCAAGATTATCTTCTTCTAGCGAATCTAGAACAACAGTGTCAACATTCGAACTAGATTCTCCGGCAATTTGATTATTAAAGCTTCGCATGATAGTAGCGATTACATTATCTTTCATGATAAACTGATTTCCATAAATTCTTTCATATGGTTGAGGAAGATGTGGAAAATCAGGGTTAAAGGGATCAATCGATTGAATAGTTTGTTTTACAATATTAATCCCAATATTATAATCATTTTCTACTTCTAGTATACTGCTTGATAAATTCGAACTATTAATATCAAAATTTTTAATTTCATCAAAAGCAACCAGAAGTGTTCTTTCTCGATATTCAGTATAAAATGTCTCGAGATATGTATTATTTAATACAATTAATCCTGCAATAAAAAGGAGAATTATACCATAAATAATTAAGAATAATCGACTCTTAATGGATGTTCTCATTTTCTATGTCCAGACGATACCCAATACTTCTTACAGTTGAGATATAGCTGGCTGCGTCACCAAGCTTAGAACGTAATTGCTTAATATGGGTATCAACAGTTCTTAAATCACCGAAATAATCATAGTTCCATACAGAATTTAAAATTTTATCTCGTGATAATGCGATGCCTTTATTATCTATGAAAAATTTTAACAACTCAAACTCTTTAGGGGTTAAATCAATTCTTTTCTCTGAAACAAATACTTCTCTAGAAGCTAATGACATTCTAATGATACCAAAAACCATTTCGTAAACTTCAACTTTTTCACGTTTAACAATTTTATTTATACGCGCCATTAAAATTGAAGGAGAAAAAGGTTTGGTTACATAATCATCTGCACCTAATTTAAAACCCTTCAGTTGATCATATTCATCGCTTCGAGCAGTTAACATAACTACTGGAACGGTAGAAAATTCTCTAATTCTTTCAAGAACAAACCATCCATCATATTTAGGCATCATCACGTCTAAAACGACCAAGTCAATCTTGGTTTTTGAATTAAACATTATATCAATAGCCTGCTCTCCATCCTCGGCTTCGAAAACTTTATATCCCTCTCTTTGAAGAAATTCTGCGAGTAGTTTCCGAATTCTAAACTCATCATCCGCAACTAAAACATTAATATTTTTCATAATTTCATCACACATCCTTAGAAAATAAAAGACTTTGAAAGTCTATTTTAATTTTATCATAAATAGAAAATGCCAGTTATTGTAAAGAATACGAATGGAAAATTTCATATGCAGGCATTGAACTCTATTAAGATTATTATATAAAAAAATTATGGTGAATTTGTGATTATTAAAAGAAAAAACACTTTGTGTGAGAAAGTGTTCATCCTAAAATAGTATGATTACTAAATATTTTGTCAGTTATATCTTTTCCGAATTTCTTAAATACAATATCATATGCTTCTTTTAAATAATTTGTCCGAAATTCATGAATGTCGGAAGCAACAAAATCAACCAGGCCTAATTTAATCAGTTTAAAGCATAGTTTTTGTGTAGTTAAACCATATTTACCGACAACTGAGTGAGCGTTAACTTGAATTAATGCCCCCATCTGATGCATTAAGATAAAATCATCTATGCTATTGATGTATTGATATCGTTCTGGGTGAGCTATAATGGGAACATATCCGGCAGATTTAACATTATGTATAGCTTCTGCTATGTCTTCTTCGGGTTCTGTCATCGAAAATTCTATAAGTATTTTATTTGAACCTCCCATTGTCGTAACAACTTGATTCTTTAAATACTTAATAGCTTCAATTGTGTAGTATATTTCATTACCCAAAAATAGATTGATTTTTAAACCCGTATTTTTAACTTCTTCTTTAAATTTTTCAAATACTAATCGATTATTATCATAAGTAGACAAATAATTTCTGAGCCGCATATAATGGGGGGTCAAGAACAGATCAGTCACTCCAATTTCGATTAATGTTTTTATCATTTGTATGGAAGAATCTAATGATTTAGAACCATCGTCGACTAGAGGAAGTACATGGGAATGAATATCAATCATTTTCATCAAATCCTTCTCTATTCTTTACTAGATGTATAATAATGATATCCTCGATACCCTTTTGCTTTTCTAACGTCAACATTAGCCAAGACACCACCGATGATATTGGCGTTATTTTCTCGTAATTGTCTTAAACCTTCTTTGCAATCATCTTTTTTTGTCTTATTATACGCAGCTACATAGACGACGCCGTCAGAAAATTTAGATATAATCGATGCGTCCGTTACGGAAAGTACCGGTGGAGTATCAATAATGATATAATCATATTCTTTTCTTAAGGAATCAACCAAATCAAGAGTTTTTTTAGACTCAAGGACGATGTGAGGAAATGATAAGTGTTTCCCAGTGAGTAACAAATCGATTCCCGATTCGTCTTTGACTATTAATTTATGATAATCAACATCATCGCGAATGTAATCAAAAAAACCTAAATCGTTGACTTTGTGAAAAGCTCGGTGTATTTTGGGACGATGAAAATCGAAATCTAAGATAATTACTTTACGTTTTTTTTCAGCATATACAGCGGCTAAATTGATAGAAGTAGTCGTTTTTCCATCTTCAGGAGTAGCTGAAGTACATTGAATAACTTGTATTTTACTTTTAGTTGCTTTCATTGAAATATTTAATTCAAGTTTCCGGTATGCTTCTGCTTCGACTGAATTTGGCGATTCAATGACCACATTTTTGTATTCAAAATATTCCATTTAGTCCACCAACTTTCTTTCTTTGACAGTACCAGGAACAGTTGCGATAACATTAATATTCAAATATTTTTCCATATCAGCTGCACTTTGGAATTTGTTATTCATCATTTCTTTAACAAAAATAATACCCAAAGAGAGAATACCACCAATCATAAAGCTAATAATGACATTAAGAACCTTATTTGGAGAACTTGGATTCAGCGGAACTTTAGCATAGTCAATTGGTTTTAAACGATCTTTAAGTAAAGCATAGTCATCTGCTTTATCTATTGAATTAAGTATTAATGAATTTGCAATTTTTGCAGCCAGTTCGCTGTCTTTATTTTCAACAGCGATATCAATAATCGGAACACTGGTAACAGTCGAGATAGAAATCATTGAAGCAAGTTGATCTGCATTCAATTCCGAAATTTCCTCAACATCATCGATAACAGCATCCAAAACCAGATCCGTCAAAGCAAAAGCTTTATAGGTAGCAACAAGATTCTGCGATATTGACAAAGCGGATTGGTCTGAAGTCGTTGTTTCAGTAACAGAAACTTCAATACTTATCGAAGCTTTAGCGGTGTAGGTTGGATCAATTACCACAAATGTATACACTACTCCAATGACGGTAACCCATAATGTAACCAAAAAAACAATAACTATGTTATTCCATATAATTTTAAACAAATCCGATAAGGAAATTCCTTGTTCAGATGACTCTTGAACGTATTTTTGTTCATCCATTGTTATCACTCTCCCTAAATCAATATCTCATAATACGCTGTATATATTCTACATGAAAAAATAATAAATATCAAATATGTTTGACTATTATTAAATATAAGTTACGATTCCAATAAGAAATACAAATAATCCTATTGCAAAAGTATATAAAGCAAAAGGAAGCAATTTACCGCGACGGTAAAGAATATACATAAATTTTAGTGAAAACCATGTTGCTAATAGACTCGATATCATGGCCGCAATATAATATATAATCTGATAAGGTTCTGAAGGATTAATTCCTAGAAGGGTTAAATCATCAAGATTGACAACATGTAATATATAACGCAAAAACGATCCAATCGAAAGCGGTATATATAGCATGAATGAGAAATTCAACGCCGTTTCCATTGACATCTTTCGATGTAATCCGGAAGATGTTGTAATCCCACTTCTTGATATACCGGGTACTATCGCTAAAGTTTGGAATACACCAATAAAGAAAGCATCTTGGAATGTTATTGTTTGTCTGCCATTAACCGATGATTTGTTTCTCACCAAATATAAAACTGTTGCCGTGAATAGTAACCCTGCTCCGACTATTAATAAATAATAATTTTGATAAAACGCATCCACTGTTGAAGCAACAAAATAACCAACAAAGGCGGCTGGAATAATTCCTATAAAGATTTTTATAACAACATAAAACCCTTCATTTGTATCATTTCTTGAAGAAGGAACAAATATGTAATATATAAAGCTGCTAATATAATGAAATATTAATTTTCTAAAATAAAGTAAAATCGAAATTAATGATCCAAAATTAATTAATATCAAAAATAAAAAACCCTCATCTGCTCGAACGTTTAATATTTGTTGAAAAATCGCTACGTGACCCGATGATGAAATAGGCAAAACTTCAGTTACTCCCTGTACGAACCCTAGAAGTATATATTTTAATAATTCAATTATTGACACAATAATCCTCATTCTTGAAGTTAATTTTATGATAATCTTATTAAATATAATACAATCGAAAATATTCCGGCTGCAAAGCAATAATAACTGAAATATTTTAGTTTTCCTGATTTAAAAATATTGAAAATAAATTTAAATGCAATATAAGTGGCAATCATTGCCCCAACAAATGCTAATCCATAGTAAATTAAATACTCATTAGAAGGTAAACCCATTCCTTCATCCGCAATTTTCAAAACATATAACAACATTGATCCAACTGATACTGGTATATACATTAAGAATGAAAATCTCAGTGCTGAATCAACACCTACACCTCTTTTTAAAGCTGTAGAAGTCGTTGAACCAGAACGTGATATGCCAGGAACTAAAGCAACAGCCTGAGCCAATCCCAATAAAATTGCATCAGTATATGAAATGAGCGTATAGCCTCTTTTTATTTTTCCTTGGCTGGTTATTAGTAGTAATGTGGCTGTAATCAATAAACCTATTCCTGATAAAAGCACATTATATTTGAGCATTAATGCATCGATTTTATCATTAAATAATAACCCAACAATTGCGGCGGGGATTGAAGCAATTACTAATTTGATAAATGTAGTGAATCCGTCTTTGGACTCTTCTCTTTCATTTTTACTAAAAATATAGGTGAAAACATCATCTATAATGTTAATGATATCGCGAAAAAAAACTACAAAAAAAGCTATTAATGATCCGGTATTAACCAAAATTAAAAACAACAATCCTTCATCAACGTCCATTTGAAACAATGTTTTTGCTATTTCAACGTGTCCTGAAGAAGATATCGGTAAAACTTCGGTAATTCCTTGAATTATACCTAGTATAAGGTATTTAATCGCTTCTATAAGGTCCATATATTCACCGCCATATTTATTGATATTGATAAGAAAAAAGCCGGCGTAAATCAACCGGCATTACAAAAGCATTACTTACTCTACACTTCTGTCAGCCAAAGTCCGTGAAGGTTACAAAACTCATAAACTTTGATTTTTTGATCAGGATTAATACTAAAATTCCATACAGGAGTTTCTCCGGGTTCAAAAGTCTTAATTTGATAGGTACTATCTTGTGCAACAAATATCCATTGAATCCAATGTTCAGTAGCCATAGGATGTAACACGCTGCCGATTGTTACTTTGATTTGATCAATACCCTCAAATTCGACGACTGGTAGATGTTTTTCGTTTCCCTGATCCATGGTTTTTGGTTGTAATAATGTCATTTCTTCGCCGCAGCAAGTCAAAGTTCCACCACCATAATAAGTATAGACTATTCGCTTACAATGTTTACAATAAAAAATATTCATTAATCGTCTCACTCCTTTTCAATCAATAAGTTTCATCGTTATCATGATACCATAAACTAGATTTAAATGAAAGTAGACATCAACTAAATGATGAGAATAGTCATCACCTTTATAATTGAAAAAATAACGTCTTAGACGTTATTCTTCCTCTGGCAATTCATTAAAAGCTTCAATCACTTCATTAAATAGCTCATCATCTTCAACGGTCGATACATAATAAGAATCTGATTCTTCATCATAATCCAACTCAAACATTACTAGCCCTGCTTCTTCTTCAGTTACAGGTTTGTCATTAATCTTGATTAAGTCTAATATTCCGTAGACAACACCGTGCATAGGAATGGTACCTATTTGTTCCATTTGAAATTTATTGCCTTCGTCATCGGTCATAATGATATCATCAAGATTGTTTTCATCCATTAATGCTAAGTAAATTTCTTTGTCATTCATAATTCATTTTCTCCTTTTAATAATGATTCGTTATTTTTTCTGCAAAACCAAGAAGATTCCTGATTTCGAGTTTGGTGCCATCATCTAAAATAACATGTCCATGATAATTGCCAAACACCTGATGACCCAAATTCTTAATAATAAGAAAGTTTGTATTATCTTCACGATCTATAAGAGGTTCTAAGGTTAATTCAAAACGCTGGTCATTTGAGGTGAATTTCCACGGATTAAGAAAATTGTTTTCATCAATATGAAAAATGACTTGATCCAATTTATGTGCATGTCCATCATAAAACAGAATATTCTCAGTGGCTTTTGTAGTATCGCCAAATCCATATCCAATGTTAAACCCAAATCTTTTTCCATTAACTATGCCAGAAGCACTACCCCAATACCAAGTGTTTTTATAAGTCCAAACTCCTCTTCCCCAGTCTAACACGGTGAAAGTACTTAATGGGTCAAATGAATATTTGTTATCACCAATAGTAACGTACCCGGAAGTGGGCATACAATTAATTTTTTGGTTATAGTAAAAAGCCTTTTGATTTTCTTTCCATGGGGTAGCCATAATAATGCTATCCTCATCAGGAGATTGAATAACTAATTCTGATTCTAAGTTCACACCTGGTAAATAATCTATAATCTTACATATAAGTTTTCTTTGATTATCTTCGCGAATAAAATCAAAATCGAATCCATTACCATGAAAGGAAACATTACCTGTTGTTGAAGAGCTTGGGAGATTTAATTTTCCGAAACTAAACCAACCGATTTTATTTTTTTTCGTATATGATTTATTCACGAAATCAAAAAATACTGCCGAAATTAAATAACTATATCCTAAATCAGCGATTGTGAATGAAACTCCGAAATCTTTATTAAGTGTAGCATAATAATCCCATTCTTTAATTCTCCATTTCGATGCTGCTATCTCTTTCCTAGAATAATCAAACACCGATCTGATAGCATATCCTGGATTTGCAAGGAGACCTTTTTCATTAAGAAGTTTTTGTTTTTCAGTAATTTGATTTTGCATTCATCCACCTCATTCATATACTTATCACTTTAATTATACTTCAAACTCGAATTAGAAAACAAAAAAATTAGTCAAAAAACTAATTCTTTTGATTTTAATATAGTTATTTAAATGAATATTCCTTATTGTGTTGATTTTTTTGATCTCACAGATAATATGATTATCATAACAATGACAAAAGCAAGACATCCAAATAATGCAATATAGTCAAATAAAGTTTGATTGGGTCTACCATAACCAAGAGAAGGTAACATTAAAATTCCAAATAGAGGTAACGCCATCATAATAGCTGTTCCTGAGCCTAATACCAATTCTTCTGCAACCGGAGTTTCTAATTGTGGGTCAAGGCCTTTTACTAAGGCAATTCCTGTTGAAGCGGTTCCTGTTAACATGCCGTATAATCCAACAAAATACTCTGCAGTATGGTTTTTATAGACCATTTTAGTGATATTCATTAAGTAAAGGACTGTAAAAATACCTCCAACAGACGATACAACCGCTAACAAGAGGCCGTATTCAACTAAAAAGTCAAGTGTAATCGACAAAACAGCGCCAGTAATCATAAAGTTAAATGCAGTTGATGAAATGTTCGATAACAAATAATTGTTGGTAAGAAATCCTGTTTTTACTCCTTTTTTATTAACTTTTCTAAGGATGAATTTATATAACAAGGCATATCCTATACCGATGATAAAATTAAATCCTTCTAGCAAACCAAATATAGTATTTCCAATTGAACCTAGAGGAGTCAATACTTTTTGCATCAGGAAAAGAGTCAACCATACGAGACCATAAATAATTAATATGATGACTAATTGAACGGTTAATCCATCAATTAAATTAACTTCTTTAACGGTATCAATTTCTATTGTAGCTTTTTCAACACTCTGTTCATAATAACGTTTCGGTTTAATGATTCCTCTTTTTCTAGCTATTACATTAATTGCGAGCACACCAACTATTCCACCCCATAAATAACCCAAAAATGCATAAGAAGCGCCTAAAGCGACTCCGAATCCTTCTAAAGAATCATTCCACATACTTCCAAAAGAAGTAGCAAGCCCTGGGCCTTGTCCAAAACCCAAAGCTAAGAGAATTCCAGATCCGATGAAACGGTTACTGAAAAATAATAAAACTAGTAAAATTCCAATAAATCCTTGTAGAGCGTAGGTACTAGTAATGACCATACCTGTTGACCAAAGTTTTCTTTTGTTTTGGTGTTGTGAATCTTTTAATGCCAAAGCGATAAATCCAATCGCTAAAGCGTGATAAACAATCGCAGTCATTTGTTTGACATCGATATTATACGATCCTGGGATGATTTCACTTGAAAACACTAACCCGATAATACCGCCTAATAAAGCGGTTGGAATTACAATCCGATTGAGAAATGGAAATTTTGTTTTAAGTACTTTGCCTATAAAGAGTAAAAACCCAATTAACAAGAAATAAATAATCATCGTCCATTTTTCCATAAATCATGCTCCTTTTAATTTGATTTAATCTATTACTAAACCTTAAGACAAAATAATTACTATATCACATTCTTTCGTCTTGATTTTAGATTATATCATAAAATTAAGTGATTTTGGAAATGCTTTCATTGTTTTTTATAAATAAAAAAAAGAATAAGTTAGGATATACCCAACTATATTCATTAAAGCATACTAAAATGATATATTATATTTCTTAAAAATTCTGCTGTTCCTCTTTTTTTTGCATCATAATAATCTTTAAAGCGATTATCACTGATATATATATCAGCTAAGTCGCGATGAGCTGAACTAGAATAATCATTCCAATATATCATTATCCATTCTTTATGCAATTCAAATGCTTTTTTCGCATCATCTGACTTGTAATCATTTTGATCCATCGCCTTGAAAAGATATTCAAGTATATCTGATTCTAATTTTTGGGCTTGAGTATAAGTTTTTTCACTCATATTTGAATATTTAGCGTTTGATTGGTTTATTACTTTTTCACCATATTTTTGTCGCAATTCTTGGCCATACTTTTGTTCGTTTTCAGCAAGATTTTTTGATTTCAAAACTTTAAATTTTTGACTGTCTGTCATTTCTACCCCTTCTTTCTTTGATTTTATCGTTAATTTCACCGAGTCAATTAATGACGTTAGATACTCTTTTTTTTCTATCAGTTTTTGGAGATGATATTCTAGAGCCATAATTGAATCAAATCTCGGACTTATCATTATTAATTTGATATCATAGAGCGGAATATCAAGTTGGCGATATAACAATATCTGAAACAATTTATCCACTTCAGTACTTCCATAAATTCGATATCCTGAAGAATTTATTGTTTTAGGTTTTAACAATCCAATCTGATGATAATAACGTAAAGTCCTTGTGCTGATGCCTGCTAATACCGCCATCTGCTTAATTGAATAATCCATTTTTTTCACCACCTAACATCTATAGTATAAACATTTACGTTACGTTAGTGTCAAGAAAAAAAACAAAATAATTGTGAAAAATGAAAAACAGGTCTATACTATATTTATCGTTAAAATGGAGGCTAACAATGAAAGATTATCCTAAAAAAATCAAAAAACAAATTAGAGCAATGCAAAGAGATGAAATAACCGGCTATTACGTATACTTGGGTATCGCAAAAAGAATGAAAAATGTCGAAAACAAACAAATACTTGAAAAGATTGCACTTCAAGAAAAAAACCATTACGATATCTGGACATCGTATCTTGGAGAACTTGGTAAATCTTATAAATTAAAAGTGTTTTTTTATAATATATTAAGCATCATTCTAGGTTACACTTTCACTCTTAAAATCATGGAAATGGGTGAAGATAAATCTAAGAAATTTTATGATTCAATTGGCGAATATATCGATGAAGCTGCTCAAATTGCGCTTGAAGAAGATCGGCATGAAGTTGAACTGATTGCGATGCTTGATGAAGAGCGACTAAATTATGTTGGTTCAATGGTCCTTGGCTTAAATGACGCTTTAGTCGAATTAACAGGAACATTAGCAGGATTGACTTTCGCATTATCAGACCCTTTATTAATCAGTTTGTCCGGACTGATTACAGGAATAGCTGCTTCTCTATCTATGGCATCGAGCGAATACCTCAGTGCAAAGGCAGATAACCTGCCAAACGCAAAAAAATCGGCGATTTATACTGGTGTTGCCTATATAATTACCGTTATATTGCTTGTTTTACCTTATCTGTTAATTGAAAATAAGTTTGTTTCTTTAGGAGTCATGTTAAGTATTGTCGTACTAATCATTTTCTTCTTTAATTATTATATTTCAGTAGCTAAAAGTATACCTTTTAAAAAACGGTTCTGGCAGATGATAATTATCAGTCTAGGAGTTGCGATTCTTTCGTTTGGTATCGGAACATTAATAAAAATATTCTTAGGTGTTGATGCATAAAAAAATAACCCAGTTCAATATATC
>CALEZX010000023.1 GCA_937928185.1 uncultured Caryophanales bacterium | reverse complement strand
AATATTACATCTTCAATACAAAGAAATGTGTTGCGAAAAACAGAAGAAAAAGAACGTCTCAAAGTATTATTAGTCTCGAAGATCTTCGAAAAGAAGATTGGACAACTAAACTTAAAGCATCACCTGGTGTAAGACGTTCAAGAATATCGAATACAAAAGTACTTTTTCGTCCAGGTGATAAAGTATTGTATAACAAGAAAATCAGTACTTGTTATGCTTGGGCTCGAACACAAGGCGAAGTCGGAATTATTGAAGCTAACGGTTATGTTAAAAAACGATTTTGTCAACGTTTGTTAAATAATTCCGGAATTATTTGTTTAAACTAGAGGAAGATTATAATCGAAAGTTATAGTTATAATCTTCCTCCACCTACTAAAGTAGGTGGTATCCAGATTACGGAGATTCCATGAATGAATATAAAAGACAACTAAAAGAAATTTATGCGGACCCACCAGATTTTAAAAAATATCGGGATGCAATAGTTGACTATTCATTTGAAATTACAAACGATTGGTCAAGATGTTCAGGTTTTGGAGAAGCTTTAGATGAGTTGATTGAAGAATACTTTGGAAAAGAGATTAATCAATAATCTTGGAGGTTTTGTTTCATGAGTGGTGATATGTTTTCAGCTGCTGTTGACAAGAATTTTTCTGACGAAGTAGAGAAGATTGATTATCATGCCAAACGAAAAAAGACTTGGGATGAAATTCGTAAAAATTGTAAATTTTATTACGAAAATTCGTGTACATTAATTGGAAGAATTGATTGTCCTGAATTTGCTGAGAGAAATAGATGTCCATTCATATATTTTTTAAAACATGCAGATCGATTAGATTTGGATGTTGATTAGTCCAACTTAACAAAAAAGATATTCGCCCCTTTCGGGGCGAATTATTTTTATTTGTGGAAATTTATCTTTATCTACATACTTTATCTACATACTTTGTTGCATTCTTATCTCTTTTAACAGCTTTTAAACAATACTTTTCGTTTTCCCATTTATCAAAAAGAAAATTTTTTAGAGACATAATTCCCCTCAATTAATTCTTTAATATAATAATTTGAAAGATCTCGCGGCCAAAAAATGAA
>CALEZX010000022.1 GCA_937928185.1 uncultured Caryophanales bacterium | reverse complement strand
TGATCCGTCAAAATATATCGGAACAGTATTGGCAAAAATCGGAATGGCGTTTTGTTTTCGAACATAGCTGACGATTTTTTGTAAACCAGCGACATATTCATCAATCGGATTTAGTGGTTCGTCACAAGGCGGTTCAATGTTCATATCCCAGTATCCATTATTAAAATGGACGATATCAAAATGACCATGATTTTTAAACATCTGATTTAACTGCCAGTAAGAGTATTGTACAAATCTTCCGTTATCATCAGACCAATAAACAACTTCACACTCATTTTTTAGCAAATCTTTAACATAATCCTGATATCCCATTCTGATTGAATCACCTAATAATAATACTCTTTTCATCATCTTTTCTCCTCATATGATAATTCATCTTGTATTAGCAATTCAAAATAATCTTTAACAATTGAACGGATTTCTTCTGATGTTTTCGCCTGCATTATTTGATTTTTTACATGTGTAGAGTGATTTAACCCTTTTAAATACCAGGCGGTATGTCCGCGCATCTCGAGTACAGCTATTTTTTCGCCACGATCATTGATAAGCTGATCAAGATGTTTAAATATATAATTTTCTTTTTCATGTAACGAGATGGATTTATCATAATGCCCAGTATCTAAATAATCGATGACTTGTTTTACCAACCATGGATTCCCTAATACCCCTCTTCCGATCATCACCGCATCACATCCGGTTTCATCAAGCATCCTTTTTGCATCTTCAGGGGTATGAATATCTCCGTTTCCAATTACAGGAATCTTTACTGCATTTTTCACTGCTTTTATAATTGACCAATCTGATTTTCCTTCATACATTTGGGTCCTTGTTCTCGGATGAACCGCAATAGCGCTCGCGCCACCTTTTTCAGCATTTATCGCGACTTCAACTGCGGTAATATTATCAAAATCCCATCCGCTCCTGATTTTTACCGTGACTGGTTTTCTGACTTTATCTACAATCATTTTAACCAGTTGATATACTTTTTCCGGTTCTTTCATCAGTTTAGCGCCAGCATCGCTTTTTGTCACTTTTGGAACGGGACATCCCATATTAATGTCGATGATATCGGCATTTGTTTCCTGATCGACCATAATTGCGGCCTGAACCATGCTTTCAATATCACTGCCAAAGATTTGCAGACTTATGGGTTTTTCATCAAGATCGACTCGAAGCATTTCTTTTGTTCTGACATTGTTATGTCCTAAACCTTTATCAGAGACCATTTCTGTATAAATAAGTCCCGCACCAAACTCTTTGATTATTTTACGAAAAGCAGGATTGGTTACTCCCGCCATCGGTGCGACAACCACTTGATTTTTAAGTTCAACATTTCCAATTTTCCAAATCATATTTTTCACCATACCATTCGCAACAATTATATTATAAACGGTAACGAAACACAAATAAAAGAAATAATGCAATGATATGTTATAATATCATTCGGAGTGTGAAAGACATGAAAGATTATTTAGTGAAAGCATATGCATTTGATGGAACAGTTCGAATTTATGCAGCAAAGACAACCGATTTAGTTGAAGAAGCAAGACAAATACATGATACATGGCCAGCAGCGACAGCTGCATTTGGAAAAGCCTTAACTGGTACAATTATTATGGGAGCCATGTATAAAGGTGATCAGAATTTAACCATTCGCTTTGATGGCTCAGGTCCGATTGGCGGTATCGTCACGACAACCAACGCCAATGGAGAAGTCAGAGGATACGTTGGTAATCCTCATACCCACGCATCGACCAATGATGATAAACTCGCAGATGCTTATGCAGTTGGTAACGATGGTTTTATCCATGTGACAAAAGATCTGAATGTGAGAAATATTTTCACTTCAAGTTCTGAAATAAGAACGGGAGAAATCGCTCAGGATTTAGCTTACTATTTCACGATGAGCGAACAGATTCCTTCTGCTGTCGGTTTGGGCGTTTTAATAAACGAAATGAATGAAGCGAAAGCTGCAGGCGGTTTCATTCTTCAAGTGATGCCGGGTGCGAAAAGCGAAACTTTAGATGAGATTGAGCGCAATATTAACGCAATGCGTCCCGTCAGCGATTTAATAAAAGAAGATTATACCCCAGAAATGATTATCGGCGAAATCACCAAAGGAAAACATGAGTTTATTGAAACCATTAGTCTCCACTATGCCTGTGATTGTTCAAGAGAAAGATTTTCGAAAGGTCTTATCGCTCTAGGAAAGAAAGAATTACAACAATTGATTGATGAAAAAGAACCTGTAGAAACAGTTTGTCATTTTTGTAATAAAAAATATACGTTTTCTGATGATGACTTAAAAAAGTTTTTGGATTTAGCAAAATAAAACAAAGGTAAACCGACTCGGTTTACCTTTTTTAATTACATAATTTTAATATATTTCTTAATTTCCCATTCGGTGACTGTTGCTCTGAAATCATCCCACTCAAGTTTTTTCAGTTCGACGAATTTGTTATAAATGTGCTGTCCTAAAGCTTCTTTGACAACTTCATCTTCGCCCAAAGCCTGAATAGCTTCGTATAAATTATCTGGGAGATTTTTAACACCTAATTCTTTTCTTTCTTCAGGTGATTTTTCAAATAAATTCTCATTGACTGGTCCGATTAATGGAAGATTATTTTCAATACCGTCTAATCCGCTCGCTAATAATACCGCCATCGCTAAATAGGGGTTAGTAGCTGCATCAACATTTCTGATTTCAGTTCTTGTCGTTCTTCCTCTTGTTGCTGGAATTCTCACCATAACAGAACGGTTATGTTCTGACCATGAGATATAACAAGGCGCTTCATATCCAGGAACTAAACGTTTATAAGAATTTACAGTTGGATTTGTAATAGCACAAAATCCACGCGAATGCGTTAAAATTCCAGTAATCCATTTTCGGCACGTTAAGGATAATCCCATGGGATCGTTTGGATCATAAAAAGAGTTTTTACCTTCAAAGTCTGCTAATGAACAATTAGTATGCATACCTGATCCATTAATCTTAGCAACTGGTTTAGGCATAAACGTCGCATGTAATCCATGTCTTCTGGCTATATTTTTTACGACTAATTTGAAAGTCTGTACGTTATCACAGGCTTCAACGATATTCGAAAACTCAAAATTAATTTCATTTTGTCCGTTTGCCACTTCATGATGACTGGCTTCGATGGTAAATCCGATTCGTTCTAACTCAAGAACGATATCGCGGCGGCAATCACCAGCACCATCTATCGGCGATAAATCGAAATATCCGCCGTGATCAGTGAAGTCAAGTGTCGGTTCGCCTTTTTCATCTAATTTGAATAAAAAGAATTCGGGTTCAAAACCAATGTTTAAAGCAGAAAACCCTAGTTTTTCCATACGCGACGCAACTCTTTTTAAATTAGACCTTGGATCTCCTTGAAACGGCATCCCATCGGGCGTATAAACGTCACAAATCAATCTGGCAACTTTACCATAACTTGTTTCTTCCCAGCTAAGAATCATCCAAGTATTTAAATCGGGTCTTAAATACATATCAGCTTCTAAAATTCTGACAAACCCTTCAATCGACGAACCATCAAACATGACTTTTCCATCGAGAGCTGTTTCTAACCTTTTTAATGGAATTTCAACACTTTTGATGACTGAGTTAATATCGGTAAACATTAATCTGATATACCGAACATTTTCCTCTTTCGCAATTCTGAGAATCTCTTCTTTTGTATATTTTGCCATAAAATTTTTCTTGTCTATTTTTCTCGACCATGCAACGCACTCGTAAAAAAACAACAACCTTTCTTTTGATGGGCTCCATTGCCCATATATTTGACGTTAATTATACTCACATGATTCAATTTATTCAATATCATTACGATTATTTTCTTTAATTATTTGCATACAGACATCAAATTTACTGATTTGATTATTCATCGCTTTTTTCAAAATGAAATGATGAGCTTCATCCTCAGAAAGGCCTTGAGACATAAGAATTTTCTTGCATGTCTCCATCATTTGTTTTAATTCTTCTTTGTTGATGGATTTTTTATATTCCTGCTTAATTTGTTCTAATTCCGTTTTGAATTTTATCATCATCGTTATTGTTAACAAAAGCTCGTTATCGAGTTTATTTTCTTCTATTACTGAAAAATACGATGAATTCATTATTTTCACGAAAGGAGCTATATTAATGATAGATGAAATATAAATGATTGGTACTGTTTTAGTTAGAACACTATTTTCAATAAAAGAAAAGACATTCGAAAGACGCCACGAAGAATGAATGATGATTATTTCATATTGGAATAATTCATCCTTCTTAATTGGCGATTTTTGAATGTCAAAAGGTAGATTTTTAGAGAACAAAAGACGTTCAATTCGAATGATTGAAAGCGAATCTTCTGAACAGACTAAAATCTTTTTCATTATTAGTAAGGAAGTGGATATTTTTCAGTTAATTCGAAAACGCTGTTACGAACGGATTCTAAAATTAACTCATCTTCAGGATTAGATAATGTTTTATCGATTAAACGGGCAACCAGACGGAAATCTTCTTCTTTAAACCCTCTTGTAGTCATAGCCGGAGTCCCTAAACGAATGCCACTGGTTATAAAAGGTTTTTCAGTGTCATAAGGAACCGTGTTTTTGTTACAGGTAATATTAACTTTATCGAGTAGATTTTCAGCTTTTTTCCCCGTTAACCCGGTTTTTGATTTTACTTCAAGAAGTAGTAAATGGTTATCAGTTCCCCCGCTGACAACGTGATAATGAAGCTTTACAAATTCATCGGCAAAAGCTTTTGCATTGAGTACGACTTGTTTTTGATATTCAACAAATGAAGGATCTAATGCTTCTTTAAAAGCAACGGCTTTAGCTGCGATAACATGCATCAAAGGACCTCCCTGAATTCCAGGGAATACAATTTTATCTAATTTTTCAGCTATTGCTTGATTATTTGTAAGAACAATTCCGCCACGCGGTCCTCTTAAGGTTTTGTGAGTGGTTGAAGTAACGATATCAGCATAATCACATGGATTTGGATGTAATTTAGCGGCAACCAATCCAGCTATATGAGCCATATCTACCATTAATAATGCGCCAACAGAATCGGCAATCTCTCTAAAACGTTTAAAATCAAGCGTTCTTGGATAAGCACTAGCGCCAGCAACAATCAGTCTTGGCTGTATTTCTTTCGCTTTTTCAGCCAAATCATCATAATCAATCATTTCGGTTTCTTTTGAAACATAGTAAGGATGAAACTCGTAATCTACTCCAGAAAAATTGAGCGGATGTCCATGAGTTAAATGTCCTCCTTGATCAAGCGCTAAACCCATTACTTTATCTTTTGGATTAATGATTGCACGGTAAGCCGCCATGTTTGCCTGCGATCCGGAATGTGGCTGAACATTTGCGAATTTTACTCCAAAAAGAGCTTTTATGCGTTCTCTGGCTAAATCTTCAGCTTGGTCAACAAATTCGCAGCCTCCATAATAACGTTTTTTCGGATAACCTTCAGCGTATTTGTTGGTTAACACGCTTCCTGCAGCTTCTAAAACTGAAGGTGAAACGAAATTCTCTGATGCAATCAATTCAATGTGGGATTTTTGTCTGGCTTTTTCTCGTTCAATAACTTCGAATAACTCTAAATCTGTGTCAATTAGTTTTCCCATTGTCTATTCCTTTCTTTTCTATATATACACCAGCATCGCTGCCAGTCATTTGGACTTTAACAAGCTCATCTTTGGATGTCGGCATATTTTTACCAACATAATCTGCCCGTATAGGTAATTCCCGATGTCCGCGGTCTATCAGAACAACAAGTTCAATCTTTTTAGGACGGCCAAATTCGATAATCGCATCCATAGCCGCTCTAACCGTTCTTCCCGTATATAAAACATCGTCAATTAAAATGCATGTTTTCCCATTCACATCAATCTGAATGGGTTGAATTATTTTTTTCTTATCGTCATCTCGATGCATTGAAATATCAAGTTCAACCATTTCTACAAAAGTGTTAGTATAGGTTGAGATATTATCCTGAATCATTTTCGCGATTGGGACACCTTTATTTTTGATACCGATTAAAACAACTGTTGATAAATCATCAGTTTTTTCAATTATTTCGTGGGTAATTCTTCGAATTGTTTTTTGGATTGTTTCCTGATTAATAACCAAAGGCATAATATCACATCATAATCAAATCCGCAGATAAGATTATATCCCCTTCCCTATTTTAAACTTTGTTCGATTTGATGTCAAACTGATAAATCATCTCAACGAATGAAAATCTCTTCAGCCAATAAAGATTATATCATAAAGAGATTGATTATACATTAGTATAAAAGTATCGGAGTCTCCTTAATTAATTCACAACCAAAAAAACATAATTTAGTTATCCAAAAATAAAAAAACTATCAAAAATGATAGTCTTCGATAGTTTTTTATAATCTGTTAATCAACAATATTTGTTTTAAAAGTCAAAGCGGTTTTTTCAGATAGATTACCAGCATAATCTATCGCTTCCACTTCAACAAGATACTCTTTTCCAGGTATCAAACTATTAAAAATAAGCATGTTTACTGATACAGATTTATGAAATAACCCGTCTAAATAAATATTATAATATTTTACAGCTTCATTATCTGTCGCTTTCGTCCAAATCAGATATGCCCGATTATTTACAGCTTTTACTGCTTGTAAATTTGTTACTTTCGAAGGAGATTCTAAATCGTTCATTCCATAATCCTGCTGGAACACTCGGACATAATCGATTTCAAAAGTATCAGAGACAAAGTTAGGATCAATAGTTCCTCCCATCGCTCCACCCATCGCTAAATTAATGATGAGATAAAACTCCTGATCAAACGGCCATGCGTCAGAAACTTTAGTTAGGCTGGTTTCTTTTAAAGGATTAAATGTCGTCTTGCCATATTCAACATCATCCAAATACCAAGTAATACTGAATTCATTCCAAACGATTGAATAAGTATGAAATTCAGAGGATAATGTCCCATTATATTTGGAAAAACTGATTTGAGTACCAATCTTGTGGTTATATGCATTAGTGTGAATCGAACCTACAGCTTTATTGAGTCCGCTAAAATTTGCTGTATGTTCTAAAATATCTATTTCACCGCTAGCCGGCCAGCCTCCATAAACTGAATTTTTAGGCATCATCCAAAAAGCAGGCCATGTTCCGATACCGGAAGGAACCTTTGCTCGAATTTCAAATTTCCCATATTTCCAGTTTTTTATCCCTTGGGTCCATATTTTCGCAGAAGTATAGTCTTCCGTACCGTAATCTTCACGAAGTGCTGTAATAATGAGTTTTTCTCCATCAACGTAAGCATTTTCTAAACGTGAAGTATAGTTTTGAAGCTCATTATTGCCATATCCTCCGCCACCGGTCTGATGTTTCCATTTCATCGGATTGACAGATCCTTCATAATTAAATTCTTCGCACCAAGTCGGAACCCAACCACTTAATATTTCAACATTTGAACATTCATTCGGGATGTGAAGATATAAGCTATTAGGATTTTGTGTTGTCGTAGTAATATCAGTTGGGATATTAGTTGTCGTTACTGTGGTTTTTTGACAAGCAATAATCGAAAACAGTGTAAATATCATTGAAAACGTTAAAAACAATTTTTTCATAATTGTTCACCTTATGGAGCTGTAGTAATAACTGTTTCCAGTGGATTTGAAAGTTTTCCAGAATAATCTTCGGCGATAATATCTACAAAATTATCAGTGCCTGGCAATAAACCTGTTAAAAGAATTCCATTCACACTGGTAGAAGTTTTATAATTTCCATTAACATAAATCAGATATCTTTTAATTGCATTATCGTCTGTAGATGCTTTCCAAGTTAAATAAGCATTTCGGTCTATATTCGATAATACCTGCGGCATCGTTGGTGAAGTTGGATTTTCAACATCATCACTAATATAATCTTGTTGATATACCCGAACATAGTCAATAACAAATCTCGTTGGGAAAATCGTGTTATCTACTCCTTGTGCTCCGCCCCAGTTCCCACCAATAGCCAAATTAAGGATAATATAAAAATTTTGATCAAAAGGCCAGTCAACCGAAGAAGGGTCGGTCTGATATTTTGTTGGTGAAAAACCTACTGATCCTAAAGAATGTCCATCGAAAAACCATTCGATGCTTGTTTCGGTCCAAATAATTCCATATGTATGAAATTCATTTAAAACATCAATTGAGGATAAAGTGCCGTTAGTTAATAAGGAATCCGTTGAGACGCCACGGCCATTTGTTCCATAAAAACGCTCTGTATGAAGCGTGCCTAGTACAACGTTTGGATCATAACCAACGTGTTCCATAATGTCTATTTCACCGCTTTTTGGCCAACCGCCGTATCGGGATAAAGTTGGCATCATCCAAAATGCCGGCCAGGTTCCTCTGCCGGAAGGTAATTTTGCCCGCATTTCAATTTTACCGTATTTAAAGTTAGCGATACCTTGTGTCCAAATCTTCGACGATGTATATTCATTGGTTGAATAATTTTCTTTTAATGCGGTTATTGTTAAATACTCACCATCAACATATGCGTTTTCCGGGCGAGAAGTATAATACTGTAATTCGTTGTTTCCAAATCCTCCACCGCCAGTTTGATGATTCCATTTTGTGGTATCTACGCCACCTTCATATTGAAATTCATCGCACCAGGTCGGGACCCATCCGTCTACAATCTCGATTGATGAGCAGTCAGAAGGGATTAAATCAATCAACTTAGTCGTTGTCGTTAATTTCGTAGTGACTGTCGTTGTGGTTGATGTTGATTCGGTTGTTTCAGTGGTTAACGTAGTATTATTATCACAAGCTATAATCGTTATTGTGGTTAATAGTGATAAAGATATAAGTAACAATTTCCTTAGCATTTTTATCTTCTCCAATCATATGAAACCCATTACATATAGATAATATCATATTGTTAATCAGAAAAAAAGAAAAAACTACTGTGTTTCAAGTTTTTCCTTTCCATGATAGATATTATCCAATGTTAATAATGTCATTGTAATAATGATTAATAAACCACCAATAATCTGAGTTATATGAATTTGCATTTGAAACATGATTGCATTCGTAATAATCGTAACAACAGGGATAAAGTTAATAAATATATTTGGTATCGTCAATCCCAATTTATCAACCGAGTGAACGTAAAGATAATATGCTACCCCAGAACATATGATTCCTAAAAATAGAAGATGAATCCAATGTTTGGTTTCAAACAGTTGAAAGTTTGGAGGAGCGAAGAATAATGAAGGCAAAAAAATAATTAAAGCCATAATTGACTGAATGGTTGTAACTTTTAAACTGCTATATTTTAACGTGACTTTTTTTGTAAATAAGTTGTATGCAGTCCAGGAAATAATTGATAAGATCATCAGGCCATAACCGAGTATCGCCCACCAGGATAAATCTAATCTCAAGTCAGAAGCTACTACCAATCCCACGCCAATCATAGACAATACAATAAAAACTATATTTCGTGGTTTTATCGATTCTTTAAAGATGATACGGTTACCGATAATGGTCGACATTGGCGTTAATGAAGCAAATATAGCACCCGCAGAAGATGAAATATAAAGCAAAGCAGTATTTTCTAAAGAAGAATAAAGAAATATGCCAATAAGCGCAGCTAAAAAGAAAACAAACAAATCATTTTTTGTAACTTTAAAACTTATACGTTTTGAAAAAGCAAGGATAAGAACAAAAATAACAGCTAACACATATCTTAAGAATCCTAGAACGACAGGGTGGACTACTTCCAGCATAATCGAAATGCTGATAAAAGATATTCCCCAAAATATTACAACGAGCGATATTGAAATTAATCCGCTGATTTTTTTCATGACTATACTCCAATATCTATGATTTAATCATCGAATAAACTTGATTTGATAAATTAACAAAATCAACGATATCTAATGATTCAGCCCTGACTGTTAACGAATATCCCATACGAACCAAAAGATCTTCCCATATTTGACGTTCAAAAGATGGATAGGTATCTCTGAGATTATTTAATAAAGTCTTTCTTCTTTGCGTAAAACATTTATGGACAAAATCAAAGAAGAAATTCTCATCTGTTGGTTTAAATTCGATTTCAGACTTAATAATAATTTCAATGATTGCAGAATCTACATTCGGTTCGGGAACGAAGACGGTTCTTGGAACTTTGAACAAGTATTTTGTGTTGGCGCGATAGTTAATAACAACCGATAAAGCATTATAATCTTTTGTCGATGGTTTTGAGGTAACTCTTAATCCTACTTCAGACTGCATCATTAATATCATTCTGTTGATAAGTTTTGAAGTCTCCAAAAACTTCATCAATATCGGGGTGGTAATATAATATGGAAGATTAGCAACGACGACTATTTCCGAACAATCCTGAAAATAATTCTGAATGTCATTATCGATGTCGACATCAAGAATATCTTTATGTATTAGTTTAAAATTATTCAATTCGCCAAACCGATTATTCAATATAGGAATCAAGTCAGAATCCACTTCATAAGCAACAACATTTTTAGAAGATTGTAACAAAAATTCAGTTAAAGAACCAAGTCCGGGACCAACTTCAATCACACCGGTTTTTTGAGTAATTTTAGCTTCATTAACGATTTTTTGAAGAAGATTGTGATCTTTCAGAAAATTCTGACCTAAATGCTTCTTGATATGGAATCGATTTTCATGTAAGAGACGATTGACTGAATCCTTATTTGTTGAATTACTCATATCATTGCCTCCTTTATCAGACTCATAGGTATATTTAAGCGGTTTATCCAGGAAACTAGCGCTTTTCCGTTGCACAAAGGTATCCCTATTTTCTGACATAACAGTGCTCTTTTTGCCTGAGAATCCGGTTCCCCGAATAAATGAAATTGATTCAAATCCTGCATAGATATTTTGTTGATTTGGGTATCATTTACAGTAAAAACGCCTTCCAAAGCGCGTTTTATCACCTCAGGAGACGCATGTTCAATTCCAACCTTTTTTTTGTTCTTAGAAATTGCGTCTTTTTTTGAAATAAACGCTATTTTTAGCCCTGAAACGCGCTCGAAAATAAAATTTAAAATTTTCTTTCCAGGATAATCCGGGTCAAGAAACAAGATGACTCCCCGAGTAGTATTCGCAGCTTCAATGGCTTTTATCGTATCTTCATTTACTGCACTTCCGTTTGTAACGATACAATCAATTCCCGGAAAAATACTTTCTAATTTCTGTTTATCGTGAATTCCTTCAACGACAATAATTTCTTTAATCATGAAAACCTCTTAATCGAATTGTTTTGGCTGTGGCTGATGACGAAAATAACGCTTTTTAGTATTTACAGGAACAATGATTGATATCCCTTGCTTTTGTACAGTTATCTCCTGATTGCCAATTCCTCCAGATTCGCCATCGACGTTCCATCTAGATTTAGAATTGGTTGTAATACTTAGATTTTTAGTTTTAAATCTTTTAACCAGCGGTGTTGACCAGAAAGGTAAGATAAAAGAGAAAAAATAAATAATGTTGTTAAAAGGAATTAAATAACGATACAACACTACGTTGATTAATCCATCATCTAATGTTGGTTTGTAAATCATATTGATACCTGCAACCCGTTTAGAATTAATCAAAAGAATAAGAGAGAAATTGCCTTTAAATTCTCCTTTGTCATACTTAACTCGCATACGGATTTTTGGAATTGTTAATAATTCTTCTGCCCCTTTAATGATATAAGCAAGATATCCGATTTTACGCTTTAATTTTGAATCTGTTACATAGCTGATGTCAATGTAAGCTCCGTTCCCGGATACATAGCAGAAATATCTATCGTTAGATTGAACAACATCCATCTTAACGATTTTACCATTTAAAATATTATCCACAGCTTTTTTAACATCTTTAGACAAACCTAATGTATTCCCTATGTCGCAGCAAGTACCTGCAGGAATATAACCAATCGTTGGACGATAATGTGAGTGCATTAATCCGTTCACGCATTCGTTAAAGGTTCCATCCCCACCAGCGATGATCAGTAAATCAACCATTTCGATGCATGCTTTCCGCGCCAGTTCCGTCGCTTCGTTCTGGCAACAGGTTTCCTGAGCGTTAACAATATAACCGGATGATTCTATTCTTTTTACAACATAATCTGCTTTATCTGCAAAATCTTGCTTACCGCTTTTTGGATTATATATTATTGTACATTTTTTCACTCAAATCACCAAATTCATTATATCACAACGCCTATTAAAAGTATAAAAAAAGGAAATTTTTCTCATTTATGCCACAACTTACCTAATCAATGATATAATAAACAACGGTGATGATATGCTGCCAATTGATACGATTTTATTTGACCTCGATGGTACGTTAGTTGATTCTAATGAATTGATAATTGAAACTTTTAAAAGAACTTATCAGGTCCATTATCCAAATCTTTCCTATACTCACTCTGAACTTGCTCAAATGATGGGACCACCACTTTCGGAGACCTTTTTCCATTTAACAAAAAACGGAAATCTTGTTAAAGAAATGATTAACACCTATCGTAAAATTTATAAATCGATTGAATTTGATTTCATCAGTCTTTATCCGGGTGTTATCGAAAGCCTTTCTGCTTTAAAAACCAATGGTTTTAAACTCGGTATCGTCACGACGAAATTCAAAGAATCCGCAATGCCCTCAATTCAACATTACGGGATAGACCAATATATTGATGTAATTATCGGATTAGATGACGTAACCAATCACAAACCACATCCTGAACCTATTTATAGGGCTTTAGAGAGAATCGATCATCGTGGGGTATTGATGATTGGTGACAGTCCCTCCGATATTCTTGCGGGGAAAAACGCTCATATTCTGACCTGCGGCGTCGATTGGTCATATAATAAAGAAGAAATTGAAAAGTTAAAACCCGATTTATGGCTAACAAATTTTCAGCATCTCTTAGAGATGATAAAAACATATAATTATTTGGAGGTATAAATATGGATTGTGTATTCTGTCGTATTTTAAACGGAGAAATTCCAAGTTACAAAGTTTATGAAGATGAAAATGTTCTAGCAATTCTGGATATTTCACAAGCTACTAAAGGACATACTTTGATATTAGCAAAACAACATTTTAAAAACCTATATGACATCGATGAAGAACTCGCTGGTAAAATATTCAAAGTGATTCCAAAAATTGCAAATGCATTAAAAGCAGCTTTTAATCCAATTGGTCTTAATGTTTTAATTAACACCGAAAAACCATTACAGACAGTATTTCATTTTCATATTCATCTGATTCCTCGTTATGTCCATGACGGAGTTGATATCGATTTTATCAATAATATGGGAAATACTACGAAGGAACAATATCTTGAAACTCAGAAAGCTATTCAAAAACAATTAACGTTATAAAAAATAAACCCTCAAAATATCTGAGGGTTTCGTTTTATTTAATAATGTCAGTTCCCATATAAGGACGTAATACTTCAGGAATAATTATCGTACCGTCTGCCTGCTGATAATTTTCCATGACAGCGATGACGGTTCTTCCAACTGCCAGACCCGATCCGTTAAGAGTATGTACTAACTCTAATTTTGCATCAGCGGAACGACGGAATTTGATATTTGCTCTACGAGCTTGATAATCTTCAGCGTTAGAGATTGATCCTATTTCACGATATTTATTTTCTGACGGTAACCACACTTCAATATCATAGGTTTTTCTCATGCTCTGACCTAAATCGCCAGTACAAAGCTCGACAACCCGATAAGGAATGTTTAATGCCTGTAAAACAGACTCCGAATCCTGTAACATTGCTTCAAGATCCTGATAAGATTCTTCTGGTTTGGAGAATTTAATCAATTCAACTTTATTGAACTGATGCTGCCTCAGTATTCCTCTCGTGTCTCGTCCGGCAGACCCTGCTTCCTGACGAAAAGCGGTGGTATAAGAAACATATTTAATCGGCAGTTGCGAAACGTCTAATACTTCATCGCGGTGAAGATTAATCGTTGGAACTTCAGCGGTCGGATTTAAATAAAAATTACGATCATCATACAACTTAAATGCATCTTCTTTAAACTTCGGAAACTGTCCGGTTGCGTACATTGACGCTTCGTTGACGATGTAAGGCGGGATAATTTCACGATATCCATGGTGATTTGAATGTAAATCCATCATAAACATAATCAATGAACGTTCTAGACGGGCTCCTAATCCTTTGTAAACTACAAACCGACTTCCGGTTATTTTTCCGGCGCGATTAAAATCAAGGATATCTAAACTTTCGCCTAATTCATAGTGAGATTTAATTGGAAAAGAAAATTTCGTCGGTTCATGCCACTTTTTGATTTCACGATTTTCCGAATCATCTTTTCCTACCTTGATTGATTCATTTGGAAGGTTAGGCGTCCAAAGTAGAAGATTCTTTATTTCATCATCAAGTTTAACAACCAAATCGTCTAAACGTTTAATTTCATCTGAAAAAGCCTGAACAGAAGCCTGAATTTCAGAAATATCTTTTCCTTCCCGTTTATATGTTCCGATTAGGCGGGAAGTTTCATTCTTTTTTGCTTTTAGAGTTTCTACCTGCTGGATAGCTTCACGACGTTCTTTATCTTTGGCTACGATATCATAGATATAACGAAAATCACCATTGCGACGGGAAAGTAATTCAAAAACCTTGTCTGTTTCTTCGCGTATTAATTTAATATCTAACATTATCCTTACCTCCTAATAACTGTCGCTTAATAAATCATCGACGTCGTCCGTTTCTTCAGATTCATCTTCATCCGAATCTTCCTGATCTTCAAAATCTTGATTGAGAAAATTTTTATATTGTTTATCTAATGCTTCCGAACTTTCAAAAGAAATATTTTGTGGTTTTATTTCTAAATTTTCGATTTCTTCTTCCTGATCTGAATCATTGATTTCGGCATCCTCTTCATCAGATTTAGGAACAATAGCGATTGTAGCGACAAGGTGATTTTCTAACAGATTAATAATTCTGACACCTTGCGTCGATCGTTTTGTCTGAGCGATTTGATCAATCGGTACACGGATAATCATACCTTTATCAGTAACTACCAGCAAGTCTTCTTCACTGGTTACGCTGACTAGTTTCTTTAAGTTGCCGTTTTTATCGGTAATATTAATGGTTTTTACACCTTTACCGCCTCGTCCCTGAAGACGGTATTCATCGACAACGGTTCTTTTGCCGTATCCTTTTTCGGTTATGGCCAATATCTCGTTTTGTTCATCCCGAACTGCAGTAACGCCGATGACTATTTCGCCTTCCGTTAAGTCAATTCCTTTGACTCCGGCAGCGTTTCTTCCCATATCGCGGACATCATTTTCATTAAAGCGAATAGCTTTTCCGTTAGAAGCGCCAATAAGAATATCACGACTACCGTCGGTCAATTTTACACTGTGCAGCATATCGCCGTCGCGCAAGGAAACCGCCCGGATTCCGTTTGTTCTGATGTTTTGGAATTCTGATAATCTGGTTCTTTTTACAACGCCTTGTAATGTCGTAAAGAACAAATAACCTTCATTAAAGTCTTTAACGTTCATTACCGAAGCGAGTTCTTCACCCTCAAGCAGATTCAGTAAATTAACAATCGGCAATCCCTTTGAATTTCTACCAAGATTTGGAACTTTATAGCCCTTCATCTTGTATACCCGTCCAAGAGTGGTAAAGAATAACAGGTAATCATGAGTAGAGGTGGAGATGATTGAATCAATGACATCATCTTCATTCATTTTCATTCCGGTTTTTCCGCGTCCGCCACGGTTTTGAGATTTATAAACATCGATATTCATGCGTTTGACATATCCGTTGGTAGTGACTGCGATGATAACTTCTTCAACCGGAATTAAGTCTTCATCTTCAATGTCATAGTCGCCTAACGGATCAATTTCTGTTCTTCTGGAATCACCAAAACGGGTAAGAATATCATCGGCTTCGTCAATGAGAATCTGGTGTTGGAGTTCTTTGCTTGAAAGAACCTGATTGAAGAAGGTGATTGCTTTTTCTATTTCGCCTAGTTCATCATGAATTCTGTTTTGTTCTAACCCTGATAATTTCCGTAACTGCATCGATAAGATAGCTTTTGCCTGTACTTCAGACAATGCAAAGCGATCCATCAGTATTGCTTCGGTATTATCGTAGGATTCACGAATTGTCTTTACGACTTCATCGATATTATCAAGAGCGATAATGAAACCCTTCAGTAAGTGTTCTCTTTGCAGAGCTTTATCAAGATCGAATTGCGTTTTTCTGATTAACACTTCGGTCTGATGGTTAAAATAATGCATTAATACCGATTTAAGCGGTAATGTTTCGGGTTTATCATTGACCAAAGCTAACATGTTAATGCTGTAAGTAATTTGCAATTGCGAATTTTTATATAAATTGTTTAACAGTACTTCCGGATTGACATCTTTTCTGAGTTCCATAACGACTCTCATGCCGTTGCGGTTTGATTCGTCTCGTAAATCAGTAATTCCTTCAATCTTTTTATCTTTTGCTAATTCAGCAATTCGTTCAATTAACGTTGTTTTATTGACTTGATAAGGTATTTCCTTGATGATTATCATCTTTTTGCCATTAGCCATCTCTTTAATTTCAGTTTTGGCTTTGACGCGGATGATTCCTCTTCCTGTTGCATATGCTTCACGAACACCTGAAAGTCCTAAAATGATACCTCCGGTCGGAAAATCCGGACCTTTGATGTGCATCATTAATTCTTCAGTTGTAATTTCTGGGTTTTTAATATAGGCAATATACCCATTTATAACTTCATTTAAATTATGTGGAGGGATATTCGTTGCCATTCCAACCGCAATTCCGGTCGCTCCGTTAACGAGAATATTCGGAAATTTCGAAGGCAATACTTTTGGTTCTTTTTCAGAACCGTCATAGTTATCAATAAAATCAACCGTATTCTTTCGAAGATCTTTTAACATTTCTACGGTGATTTTTTCCATTTTTGCTTCGGTATAACGCATCGCTGCTGCACCGTCACCATCAACAGAACCAAAGTTTCCATGGCCGTTAACCAATGGGTAACGATAACTGAAATCTTGCGCCATACGAACCATTGAATCATAGATTGCGGAATCACCATGAGGATGATATTTACCCATGACGTCTCCGACGATTCTAGCCGATTTCTTATAAGATTTATCAGGATAGACACCTAATTCATCCATTCCAAACAAAATTCGGCGATGAACCGGTTTTAAACCGTCACGAACATCTGGAAGTGCGCGTGATACGATAACACTCATTGCATAACTTAAAAAGGAGGTTTTCATTTCGTTTGAAATGTTAACTTCGACAACTTTACTGGCAAATTCAGGATTAATTACTGGTTTGTTTTGATCATCCATGATATCCCTCCTTAAATATCCAAATTACGCACATATTCGGCGTTGTTTTGGATAAATTCTTTACGAGTTGACACATCTTCACCCATCAGCATGGAGAATATCATGTCAGCTTCCATCGCATCTTCTAACTGGACTTGTAATAAAGTTCTTGTTTTTGGATCCATTGTTGTATCCCAAAGTTGTTCAGGATTCATTTCGCCAAGACCTTTATAACGTTGAATAACTGGTTTCCCATTCATCTTTGAAAGGATCAGATCCAATTCTTTTTCTTCGTAAGCATATTCAATCGTTTTTCCTTGCTGAACTTTAAAGAGCGGTGGTTGAGCAATATAAACATAACCTTTGACGATAAGATCAGGCATATAACGATAGAAGAAGGTTAATAAAAGAGTTCTGATATGAGCGCCGTCTACGTCGGCATCGGTCATAATAATGATTTTATGATAACGTGCAGTCGCAATATTAAACTCATCACCAATTCCAGTTCCGAAAGCCTGAATCATCGATAATATTTCTTTATTTCCTAACGCTTTATCGAGTCGCGCTTTTTCAACGTTTAATACTTTTCCGCGTAAAGGAAGAATTGCTTGGTATTCAGAATCTCTGCCTTGTTTTGCAGAGCCGCCGGCTGAATCTCCTTCGACGATATATATTTCGGATTTTGATGAATCTTTTGTACGGCAATCTGCTAATTTTGATGCAAACCCAAGTGAATCTAAAGGTGATTTTCTTCTCGTTGCTTCACGAGCTTTTTTAGCAGCGATACGAGCGCGTTGTGCCATGATGGCTTTTTCAACGATTGTTTTGGCAGCTACAGGGTTTTCTAAGAGGAACCGTTCTAATCCTTCGCCCATGATATTATTGACAACTCTACGGGCATCTGAAGAACCTAATTTAGCTTTTGTCTGTCCTTCAAATTGAGGGTCGGGGTGTTTTATAGATACTATTGCGACTAATCCTTCGCGAGTATCTTCTCCAAGTAAAGACTCGTCTTTCTTGAAAATATTATAATTTTTACCATAATTGTTAATGACTCTAGTAAGCGTCATTTTAAACCCTTCTTCATGGGTTCCGCCTTCCGGATTTGTAATATTGTTTGTAAATGGGTAAATATTCGCTGCATATCCGGTGTTATATTGCATAGCAATTTCTACAATGATTCCTTCTTCTTCACCTTCGAAATAAGCTACCATAGGATGTAATAATTCTTTACCAAAATTCAAAAATTCCACATATTCGCGTACACCGCCTTCATAGCGGTAATCTTTAAAAACGACATTTTTTGAATCGCGGGAATCTTTTATGGTAAATCTGATTCCTTTGTTTAAGAACGCTAATTGCTGAATTCTGTTTCTTAAAACTTCGAATTCATATACCTGTGATTCAGTAAAAATTAATGGGTCAGCTAAAAAAGTGACGATAGTCCCCGTTTTATCGGTGTCACCAAGACAGGTCAATTCTTTTTTTACAAATCCATGTTCGAACCCAATTTCGTATATTTTTCCGTCTTTATGGATTTCAATGTTGAGAAATTCGCTCAAAGCATTAACTACTGATGCGCCAACGCCGTGCAATCCACCCGACACTTTATACGACTGATGGTCAAATTTTCCACCAGCATGAAGAACCGTATATACAGTTTCAACGCTTGGTCTTTTTGTTTTTGGATGAATGTCAACTGGAATTCCCCGGCCATTATCATCAACTCTAATGATGTTTCCTGGTAAAATTTCGACATTAATTTCATCTGCATAACCAGCTAAGGCTTCATCAACTGAATTATCGACGATTTCCCACACAAGATGATGAAGTCCTCTTGGGCCGGTTGTACCGATATACATTCCCGGACGTTTTTTAACAGCTTCAAGCCCTTCTAGAATCTGAATGTTACTGGCATCATATGTGCCGTTTTGATGATTGTGATTATTGTCCATGCCGCGAATCCTCCTTGATATATCCTTTGACAACCCTAAATACTTTGGATTGTTTCAAAATTTCTTGATTTATTTCTAATACCCCTGTTGCCGTAATAATAGCTTGAACGCCACTGCTGAGTAAATACTTAAGGAGCCTATTTTGTTTATCTACATCTAATTCGCTAAGTACATCATCGAGCAAAAAGATGGGTTTATCATTTTTGTCGTTAAATATGTAGTCAATCAATGCCAAATCGATGGCAAGAATTATTAAACGCTGTTCTCCTTGCGAGGCCAACCCTTTCGCTGTTTTATCTTCTATCAGGAAATCATAGTCATCGCGATGAGGTCCATAATTGGTTGTCCCTGAAAAAATATCTGATTTATAACGTGATTTTAGGGTTTCTAGCACATTTTTTTCAATAGAGGGTAAATATGTCAACTTGAACGTTTCGTTCTTTGTCGTTAAAAATTGATAGTTTTCAGAGGCTTTTTGAGCAATACATTCAATGAATTGTTTTCTTGCATCAATTATTCTCTCCATTGCTGAAGCAAGTTGTTCTGTCAAAACATCAAGGAGCGTATTATCTTTAAAACTGTTTTGCTGCAATTGTTTTAACAGTTCGTTACGTTGTTTTAATATATATTTATAATCTGACAAATCTTTAAGATACGCTTTATCGTTTTGCCCTAGAATGATATCAAAAAAATAACGGCGCCCTACAGGCGACCCTTTTACTAGATTAAGATCTTCCGGAGCGAACAGAACAATTGTTAGATTCCCGACATAATCACTAAGTTTTTTAACTTCCTGATTATTAATCATTACTTTTTTTCCGAGTTCGGAAATAATGATTTGCATTTCCTGCTGTCCGTTTTTCATTAAGATATTAGCTTTAATTTTTGTGAAGTCGCTATGAAAACGAATAAGATCAATATCTTCGCTGCGATAGGATTTAGATAACCCCAATACGTAGATAGATTCTAGAAAATTCGTTTTGCCTTCACCGTTTAAACCTAATAAAAAATTTAGTCCGGTTCCCAAGGCAAGAGATTGTCTGGAATAGTTTCGATAATCAGTCAAATGAATTTGTTGAATTTTCATCGATATCAGCGTTCTATCAAGAATAAGTCTTTACTGCCAACGGCAATCTGATCTCCTGGATAGAGTTTGCGGCCTCGTCTTACTTCAATCTCATTATTAACTCGGACGTCATTCTCAGTTAGAAAAAATTTTGTTTCTCCTCCGCTTGAAATTAAATCAGCGAATTTCAAGAATTGCCCTAGCGTAATATACGGTGTATTAATCTTTATTTTCTTCATCGTTTCACCTCAAAATAACGCCAATACTTATATATAATATTATATAATATTTATATATAATTTTCAAGGTTTTCTTTCCTTTAATCAAGAAATAATAAAAGGGCATATATTCAAATACGCCCTTTTAAATTTATTATTTTGTCGGTTGAATAAGTTCTAAAAATTCACACATCGTATAGAGCCAGTGTTTGTCTAGTTGGATAGTATCTAAAATAATATTGATTTTGTTATTCTTATAGGTAAAACGAAGATATTTAGATATTTTCATTCCGGTTGAGAACAGTTTGTCTCCTGCCAGTTTTTTTGTACCTTCTTCAGATACTATCAGAGTAATATTCGTTTTTGATTCGTTAATTTTTTCAATGTCGAGAGAAGCAGATAAATATTCAAATAATTTCTCATACATGTATATTTCCAAATCAATATCAAATCTTCCAAACCGATCGGTGAATTCTTCTGATAGTTCCTTTATTTGTTTTGTATTTTTAACATTTGAGATTTTTGTATGCATTTCCAACTTAACAAAATCATCGTTGATATACTGTTCGTCAATATATTTAGATACCTTTGCTTTGACTTTAGAAACCGGTTCTGATTCGACTTCAACGCCCTGTTGACGTTTGATCTCTTCCTGCAAAATTCGCATGTACAAATCGACGCCGACAGAATCGATAAATCCTGATTGTTCACTTCCTAAAACATCACCTGCACCGCGGATTGAAAGGTCACGTACTGCAATCTTAAATCCGCTCCCAAGTTCTGTAAACTCTTTGATTACTCTTAATCTTTTTTCTGCATCCTCATTTAAAATTTTATTTTTAGTGTACATTAAGTATGCATACGCAATACGATTTGATCTTCCAACTCTTCCACGAATCTGATAAAGCTGAGATAGTCCAAGCCGGTCGGCGTCATGAATTATCAGGGTGTTCGCATTAGGTATATCTATTCCTGTTTCAATAATTGTTGTAGACACTAAAACATCTATTTTCTTATCGATAAAATTAGAAACAACTTCTTCAAGCTTGATTTTATTCATTTGCCCATGTATGACGTCAACTCGTGCTTCAGGAACCAGTTTTAATATTCTAGCCTGAATCGAATCAATATCATCGACTCGATTGTAAATATAAAAGATTTGGCCATTTCTAGCGAGTTCCCGTTCTATAGCATCTTTAATAATAGTGTCGTTTCTTTCCAAAACATACGTTTGAATCGGATATCTGTTTTCCGGAGCAGTTTCAAGTAAAGACATGTTTTTAACACCCATGATTGCCATTTGTAATGTTCTTGGAATCGGTGTTGCGGAAAGAGATAAAACATCGACGTTAATCTTCATTTCTTTAATTCTTTCTTTATGTTCAACCCCAAATCGTTGTTCTTCATCTACGACTAAAAGTCCTAAATCTCTGAACTCGATATCTTTACTTAAAATCCGGTGAGTTCCGATAACAACGTCTACTTGCCCTGCTTTTATGTCTTTAATCGTTTGAGTCTGTTGTTTTCTATTAACAAACCGATTCAGCAATCTAACATTGATTCCATATTTCTCCATACGTTGGCTAAACGTAATATAATGTTGTCTTGACAATACAGTTGTAGGCGCTAAATAAGCTACCTGCTTATTACTTAACACCGCTTTAAAAGCGGCGCGTAAAGCAACTTCGGTTTTTCCGAATCCAACGTCACCGCACAATAACCGATCCATCGGACGTTTGCTTTCCATATCTTTTTTGACATCATCAATTGCTTTAAGTTGATCTTCAGTTTCATCGAATTCAAAATCGTTTTCAAAATCATCTTGTAATGAATTATCCTGGATAAATGCATAGCCCTCGCTATGTTCTCTTTCCGCATAAAGCATTATTAATTTTTCAGCGATGTCTTTGACCTTTGCTCTGACACGTTGTTTTGTTTTAGCCCATTCTGTTCCACCTAATTTATTCAAACGCGGTGAAAAACCTTCGCTACCAGCGTATTTTTGGATTTGAGCGACTGCATCGACTGGGATATATAATTTATCACCATCCCGGTATTCGATGTGTATATAGTCGTTTTTCGTGGTTCCAAGCTCCATTGTCTTAATTTCTAGAAAGCGTCCGATTCCATAATCATTATGAACGATGTAATCTCCTGGTTTTAAATCGTTAACTGAAAATACCCTTTTCGTATTCTGATATACAGAAAGATATTTTCCTTTCTTATGTACATCTCTTTTTTTAAAGAGATTGTCTTCAGTAAAGACCATAACATTTATGTTTTCTAAAACAAAACTAAGCAATTCCACTCCATAAATTAGGTTAATTTTGTTTTCAAATATTTCATCCTGGCTAGATATTACAACGTATGGGAGACTTTCCTCTTCGAGAACGTCTCTCATGTTATCTCTCATTTTTAATGAACTAAATCCCAGTAAGATCGTCGATTTATTCTGATATTTTCTTAAATCGCTTGTTATCAACTTAATGTCTCCTTCATATGAAGGGCATTCTTTCCCGAAAATCTTAATAACCGAATCAAATTTATCTTGATAATTGTGGTCAAGGTAATCCATGCATATTCGGTTTTTTGTTATAACTTCATGGATTGAATACATAAACTCAAAACCCATTTTCGCATAATCGTCAGTCGACATATACCAGTCATTGATTTCTGAAATAATTAATTCAAACTGATCTAATACTCGATGATAATCATAAACAAAAACAATTTTATCTTCAACATAATCAAGAATTGTCGTTTTATTTTCATAAATCAGCGGAATATATCTGGTTAACCGATCTAATTCGTCGTGAGCATTTAATGATTCACGATCCCTGTTAACCTTCTCTAAAGCAACGTCAGAAAAATTATTCTCACTTATTTTTTTATTTAAAAATTCATTTATCTTAGCTAATTCTTTTTCACCGTAAAAAAATTCATAGGTCGGAAATATTTCTAATTCATCAATCTGTGCAACTGAACGTTGCGATTCAATATCAAAAATCTTGATTTTTTCCAGCGTATCACCAAAAAAATCAAGTCGATATGGCTTCGTATGATTTAGCGGAAATATATCAAGAATCCCGCCACGAATACTGAAATCTCCTGGTTTCTCTACCGTATACTCGCGTTTATATCCGTAAGATACTAACGTTTTTGACAAATCATTCATATCATATTCCTGATTATTCTTTAGTGATATGATTGCTTTTCTCCAAATATCTTTAGGAAGCTGAGGTTTGATGATACCTGTGGTATGAGTAACTACAACCTTACGCCGATTGGCCATTAAGTCACGAATTGTGTTTATTCTTTCCATTTTAAATTCATTGGAACTGACAAGCATTTCACTCGTTATGAATTCATCTTGAGGAAAAAACGAAGTGTTTTCTTCACCGAGAATTCCAGTTAATTTATCGAATAATAACTGCGCTTTATATAAATTTGGAGTTGTCACAAAAATTGTGTCAGTAGTTGAATAAAAGGCATCTACGATTAAAAGGATCATTGTTTCATCAGAAAGCTCGTTTATCAATAGGTTCTTACGATTAAAAACTCCCTCTAAAAATTGCTTAAACTCCTTATTCTGATTCACATAATTAAGTATTTGTAACAAATCGTTCACCTCACGTCGTTTTGGCGAGTTTATTCAACTCGCCTAGGGATAACTATTTAATTTCACACGTTAGTATATCATAAAATTTTTCAAATTGATATTGAAAAATATTGAGTAAGTGTCAATATATTATTTTTTCCCTTGAATACGATACGCCACTGGCAAGATTAATCCAAAAGGTAAAATTTTAACCATAACTGCCATCAAATTCATTAAAAATCCAGGAATAATGACGCTTTTTTTTCTTAACAGCCCTTTGACAGCTATTCTTGCACATCGTTCAGCGCTCATCCCTTGCATTTTTTGCGTCGTTTGAGCTACTTTTCCAAATTCTGTCACAACTGGTCCGGGGTTCAATGATATAACCCTTATTTTGCTTTTATTCTTTTTTAATTCATAGTTGATCGACCGACTGAAATTCAATACGAATGATTTTGTTGCTGCATAAGTTGCCATCAAAGGTGTAGGGATAAATCCTGCCATGCTGGCAACATTCATTATAACGCCTTCATCCATCGTCTTTACGAACAACTTAGTTAATACCTCTACTGCAACAATATTCGTATCAATCATAGATAATTCAGTATCGAGATCGATTTCTGAAAACAATCCTACCCGTCCGAACCCAGCGTTATTAATAATAATAGATGGTTTTAAAGCAGTAACTTCAGAATGAAGTTTCTTACAATTCTCTACTTTTGAAATATCTATTACCTTAATCACCGCTTTTGTACGGTATTTATCTTCAATTTCTGATTTTAGTAATTGTAATTCCTGTTCTCTTCTGGCCACGAGAACTAAATCATATCCTCGAGCAGCCAGTTGATATGCCATTGCTTTGCCGATGCCGCTTGAAGCGCCTGTAATTACTGCATACATATTTACATTCTCCTGTTTCTTGATTTGGATGAAGATGAATAAAGTTATATTATAATTATACAAAAAGCGAATAGATTATTCCAATGCATTTATTCATATCATCAATAAAAAAGATGCTAAACGAAGAATATTAGCATCTTAAATATAATATAAATACGATTAATCTTTTATTGAAATGAATATTCGATATGAATATGAATCGAGAAAAAGAATCAAAAAAACATTATTTAACTTCAGGGGCGGATTGAACAGGGTTATTTTTTTGATATTTAATATAGATATAGACACCTACTACAATCATGACTAAACTTAAAAACTGAGACGGAGTAGGATATGAATTATAAGCGGTATGAATAAAACCGAAAAGCGATCCACGATCATCACCACGAATAAATTCGATTAAAAAGCGAAAAGTTCCATAAGCCATTAAATAGACGCTGAATTCACGGTTTTTTAATGATTTGATAACGTTCAATGCGATAAATAATCCAAACAAAAATATAGATTCATAGAGATTTGTCGGCAGGACGTTTCCAACCGATTCGCCAGCATGAAAATCTACACCAAAAACAGATTCAGAAGGAATCCCGTAGCAGCAGCCAGCTAAATAACAACCAATGCGGCCAAAAGCATGAGCTAATACGACGCCGACGATAACCGTATTAAGAATTTTTAATAGATGCGGTCCTTTGGTTTTCCCTGCGTAGATTAACAAAAGGATAAAACTTGCTAATCCGCCAATCAGTCCGCCGATAAATGTGATAGAACCGATAACTAATTCACCTTCAGCAATTGAATGAAACAAAGCATCGAACAAAAATGACGTTCCTAACGCAACACCTAAACTAATCGCAAGATATATCAGAATCCGATTAGAATATTTACGTTCATAACCATCCTGATGATCAAAACGTCTTGCTACATAAATGAGTAATAATAGGACGCCAATGGTAATCATTAAATCATACATTGGCAAATTATATTCAAAAATTTCAGGTAATAAATAGGGATACACGATATCAGCTCCTTGATGTAAATTATACCATATTTTAATTAAAGCAATGGCATGAGAAAACCTCATGCCATTTAAATCTATTATCCTTTTGTAGCTCCTGCAGTAATACCTTCGATTAAATAACGTTGGAAAATCATATAAAGAATCGTAATTGGTACTGCAACAATGAGTGCTCCTGCCGCGAACATCGTATAGGATGTCGATTGAGGATTAGAAATCATAGAGAATAAACCAACTGCGAGTGTCCATTGTCTTGAAACGATATCCGTTCCTTCCGAACCTGCTAACTGAACGTCGAGCAAATATTTTGGAAGCATATAATCCATCCAAGGAGCCATAAACTGACCTACTGCGACGAAGGAAAGAATCGGTACAGACAAAGGCAAAATAATTTTAAAGAAAATCTGTGATTTGCTTGCGCCATCTAGCATCGCCGACTCATCAAGATCTTTAGGAATCTGCGATAAGTATCCTTTAATTAGCCAAATGTTTCCCGGAACTGATCCGCCAACATACAAAATGGTCAACGCTGTTGGCTTTCCTAATAATCCAAATACCTGGAATAAAGTAAACATCGCTACTAATCCCATGAATGTTGGGAAAACCTGAAGAACAAGAATACCCATTAATCCTGCTTTTTTTCCTTTAAATTTAAATCTTGCAAAAACATAACCGGCTCCGGTAATAAATATTACTCCGAGAACCATACTTAAAATAGCGATTATTAATGTATTTTTATACCAATACAGGAATTTGGTTTCAGCAAATAACTTCGTATAGTTTTTAAAATACATCATTTCCGGCCATAAAGTATTGGGGAGTTCGCTGGTGTTGGTGAAAGAAGAACCAACCAAGTAAACTATCGGAAACAATACTACTCCCGCAGCGATAGTTAATTGAGCAAAAGTCAGTAAAGTCATTAAAATTTCTTTAACGCCGATAATACTTCTAAATGAACCTTTGTGTAATTCTTTCTTACTTGCGATTGTAAAAGCACGAACGAGTCCGTAAACCGGTATAAACCCGATCAAACTGCCAAGTGTCTTGCTATAGCCTTTTTTCTCAAAGACCTTTCCGGTTATTGAACTGTGGGTAAACCAAAGGACCAAAATTAAGAAAATACCAATAATTGTATATAGCATCATTAGTCCTCCTTAAACGCTTTCGTTTGAGAGTAGTTCCACGCCGCAACCGAGCCCACAATCAGGAAGATGAAAATTGAGAATACCGAAGCCATGTTATAGACCTTTTTTGAAACAGTGAGGGTATACATCCACGAAATCAATATGTCTGTACTACCCGCAAAGGCCGTGTCGATATCACCGGCACCCGTACCTCCTTGAGTGATGAAGTAAATAACTCCAAAATTGTTAAAGTTTCCTGAGAAAGCCATAACTAGCAAAGGAGCAGTTGAATACATGATTAACGGGAAAGTAATAAATCTGAATTTTTGCGATTTAGATGCGCCGTCAATATCGGCAGCTTCATATAATGTGCGATCGATTGAAGTCATAATAGAAGTCATTAAAGCCATAAAGTACGGGGCTCCAAGCCAAATATTAACAACAATCAAGATAATTCTGACAAACCAAATATTGTTAGCATTTGAGAACCATTGAATGTCATCATATCCCAAATAAAAGATTCTTTGGAAGAAACTCATCGTTTCAGGATTATAACCAACACCTAATATTCCCCAATCCTGGAATACTTGATAGAACGTTCGTCCAAATCCAATATTTTTCAAGATTGAATTGATAATTCCTTTTTCACTGAAAATAATAGAAAACGCCATTTGAGAAATTAATGCCGGAACCGCCCATGGTAATATTAATAACGTTCTCCAGAATTTTTTGAATGGAACGCGGTCCGAACTGATGACAAGCGCCTGGAACATTCCACCGAAGAAGACTGTTGCAGTAGAAAATACTGCCCAAATAACTGTCCATATAAATACTTTCCAGAATGTTTCAGCAAAAGGAATTCCTTCTCCAAATGAGAAAATACGCGTGAAGTTATAAAAACCAACCCACGAGAAAAGTCCTGTATCAGAATCAAATCCACTATAACTGGTAAAAGCAATTAAAAACCCGAAAAGAATTGGCATTATGGAAATAAAAGTAATAACAAACAAAGCAGGTAAAATCATGATATATTCAAATCCATGACTATAGACTTCACTAAACCACTCTTTGTCTGTAACATGAACTTTTGTCTGCTCATATTTTATACTCGTCTTGTAAGCGTCACGGACGGCCCATATCCATGCAAAAATAAAATATGCTAATAATAACGTTGATATAAGGCCTAAAATTAATAAGTATGATGATACATGTCCTCTTAAAGGTGTTCCATCAATAATTCCGGAAACAGCCTTATACTGAATATTGTCTTCAGTAAAAGCTACGGATTTCAGTGGAGCATGTAAGCTTTCATAACTATATGTAACATCATCAGCAGTACCTAATGTCAATATCGACCAGATACCTTTAAGGAAAAAACCTGCTCGGTCATAAAAGAAATTATAGTATTCCGCTTCAAATTCAGCTCTTAATTCTGGATGAACTGAAAAATATACTTCAAGCAAAAAGCGGTTGTAATTTGACGAATTATAACTGCTAGTCGATAAATTAAAACGTTTTGTAATATAATTACGTAAATATGTCGAAAATGGAGTAGCATTATATCCGCTGACCATTTCATAATCTAATTCCGGTAAATATTTGACGTACAGATTGTCTTCTTCATCGAAAACAACTGATCCTTTAATCACTAGAGTTTTAAAAGTCTGAATTGTCGATAAAGAATCTTCTGTTACATAATAATCTGAACTGTCAGCAACGTTTGTATACCGGTATTCAACTGTTTCCAAAACAGATAACTGTTGCGTAGACCGTACGAAAATTTTACCGGTTGATTGTTCAAGGACCAATGATCCCGATCGATTGGACACGATATAACCAGTAACATCATCAATAATATCCGATGGATCATTAACGTTAATGTAAGTTATTGTCCGGTCTTCGCCTTCGCCGGTAATATATTTATAATACTCTTTATTATCTTTTTCATAAACAGTTACACCGACAATTATCGGTGAAAACTTTTTTGCTTCTATCGCAGCATCGTCTTCTCCGATAATCAAATCCGTATCATTTATTTCACCGGTATTTGATGTAGAAGCGGTTGAGCCTTTAATGATTAAGTCATCGATTAACAAGAAATATCTTGGAGTAGAAGCTTTTAAAATGTCCTGAGCTGTATACTCAACAAGTTCTTGCATTGATAAACCATTACTGCTGACTGTTTGATAATATTCTTCAAATTCAGGAAGGTCAATTTCACCTATTGATTTTTGATACTGATACATCTGATAAAAACTTTTAGAAAAATCATCAGTAAAGAATGCACCGGTCTCTTCTGTTATTTTGTCATATGGGTCATAGTCAGAGAAGTATTTACCGGATATGAACTCAATAGACAAAAATGTCGCAAAAAAGACAAAGAAGAATATCGCTTTGATAAATTGTTTGTTTAACACTTGCCCCAATCCCGGAAGAAAGACCGAAGCGATAGCTTTCAACACATGTTTATTCTTATTCTCCATGTTGTTCTCCTATCTTCGTGATTCGATACTATGAAAGAAGGCCCTCTTGCGAAGGCCAGCTAACATAATCCGAAAATGAGTTATTTAGATCCTAAAGCTTTAGAAGCAAGATATGACGCTTCAGCTTTCTTTTGTTCAATTGCAATATTTGCGCCTTGATCCCAAACGTTAACTACCATTGTTTGAGCTGCAGCCCAATAATATGTTACTTCAGCGATTGTTGGCATTGGAATCGAAGTAGCTAATTGAGACAACATAACTTGCATGTATGGGTCAGTAGCGATTCCTTCAATTTCTGATAAATCTTTTAATGCTGGGCAGTCATTTGAAGTTTTGTATAAAATGTTTTGAGCGGTAGGAGTAGCTAAAAATTCAACAAATTTAATGGCAGCTTCTTTATTGGATGAATATTTATAAACTGCAACCATTTGTGAACCGGCAAAAGTAGATGGTGTATTAGTTGCCCCTTCGATACCTTCAAAGTTTGGAAGAGCAACAGCTCCTAATTTACCTTCTCCGTTTGGATCAAGTTTTTCTTCAAAAGTCGTAATTGCCCATGGACCAGTAATAATCATAGCAGCATTCTTTTGTTCAAATGGAGTTGTACCATATGAGTTATAAGCTGCGTTTCCGGTTACAACTGGTTTTAATTCTGTTGATAACCATTCTAAAGCAGCTAATAATTCTGTTGATTCAAAACCAACAGCAGTTGGGTCAACACCGTTTTCACCGTGTGGTCTCCATCCGAAAGCTGAATAAATAGGTTGTAAATAATAGTTGTCTGCCCAATGTGAATTGGTTGTTAATAGTTGTTTAGTTGGATTTGCTGCTTTATATGTAACAGAATAGTCAATAATATCTTGCCAAGAAGTTAATGCTGCAACTTCTTCGTCAGAAATTAAATCTCTGTTGTACATCATAAAGATGGATTCGATGGAAAGAGGAACAGCGTATAATTTTGGAGTTGCTGTATCTCTAGTTCCAGCAGTAGCAATATCCATAGCAACGTCAAGCATCGTGTTATTTAATGATAAGAAAAGTTCATTTGGTAACTGATAAACCAAATCCTCAAGCATCGCTAGAGATAAATGGTCATGCGGAAACATGAAGACATCGGCACCGTTTCCAGAAACACCATATGTTTTTAAACGGTCACGAGAGTCAAGTGCTCCCATGTGCTGGAATTGGACTTCAATGTCTGGATATACTTCGTTAAAAGCAGGGATTAAATCCTTCATGAATACGCCAGTAGTGTCGTCCATCCATACACGGATAGTTGTCGTTTTTTGCTGACTTTCACTAAAGTCGATAATGTGATCTTCTAAAGTAGGTGTGCAAGCAACCAAAGCGAAAAGTGCGAAAAGTGATGTAAATAAAATAGCAAGCTTTTTCATCTTATTATCCTCCTACCTACTATAACCATTCTTTACGTCTTGCGATGAAGAATCCAACAAAGAGTACGCCGAAACCACCAAGAGTAAATATTGATGCGTTTCTAGCTTTACATCCCGTTGCAGGAGCTTCAACAACAATTGTAAAGGTTACGTTAGCTTCATTACCCCATTCATCAAAAGCAGTTAAAATAACAGGGTATTCACCAGGTACGTTAACATTGACTGTTCCATTTCCTGGTTTAACATAAATACGGTTCGTAATGTTTCCATCGCGATCATCCATAGCTCTCATGTTTGGCCATAAAGCGTCATCCCAACCTTCGCCAGCAACGATAGTAACTCTATCGGCGTCGATGAAAGTAATAACTGGAGCGTTTTTGTCCAAGTCGATATCTAATTCATGAGCCTGTGCTTCTAAACCGGTCTTGCCGTTGTCATATGATAAAACATATGTTGCAGTATTATCAAGATCAGCTTTTAAAACTAATACTAATTCGGTTAAAACATCTTTTTCATCGTCATAATCGATTGATTCGATTGCATCAGCAACAACTGTACCATTTTTCGTTAATGTGAAATATGGTAATAAATCGATTAAAACTCTTGGATATGTCAATTCTTCATATTCAACATAATCATAAATCGGAACTTTATCCGTTGGAACCATCATTTCCATAACGAAATCGTCATGATTTGTAGTGTTTCCAAATGTACCAGCAGTTGCACCAGAAATACCGGCATAAACGACTTTAACTTCTCCGGCAGCCATAGTGCTGAAGCCTTCGATGTTATCTGGTCCTGAATATTTAGTATCGCCAACATGGACGATGATACCACCTGTAACACCAACATCGCCAGTTACAAGAATTCCTTTTCCAGGTACGCCGTCAGGTGTTTTGAACGCATTAACCATTGGTAATGGAGTTTCCCAGTTAGCAGCGTTAACATCCCAACCCCAGTTATAAATACCTAAATTTTCTTCATAAGTGTTTGTTTTGTTTAAGTATAAAACGATAACGTTAGCTTTATCTGGTTTTGCAACGAAATAAGTCTGATGTCCACCTTGGAAGTAATAAACATGGATTTCATCTACTGTTCCGTTTTTAATTGGAGTAACATCAAAAACGATATGTTCTCCATCCGGAGTTTCTCTAGAAGCCCAACGATCATCAGATGTAATATCTTTTCCTAAAGGAATGATACCGATTGTGTCTTCAGCATTGTCATCAATATTAATTTCCATAACAGCACCAAAGCTGTCAACGCCAGCTTTTTGAACAGGTGCTTGAGATCCGTCAGTACCAGTGCTCCAAGTCCATAGTCCTACTGAAGCGTAATTGCTATCCCATCTTTGATAATGGAATACGACGCGTCCTGCAACATTGGCTGGAATATCGCCGGCAACATAAGCTGGATATTCAGTGTCGTCAATTTCGACTCCGCCTTCTCCGGTAGGTACATAGTTGTAACCAACTACTTCATATTTTTCATATGTAGTGACAGTTGGTGTTTGTGTTTCATCAAAGAAAGCAATTGGAACATCCGCTGAAAATTTAACAAGAATTGTATTCTTCATTGAAGCGTATGTACCACTTAATACGTAAGAAGTGTTGTTAAAAGCAATCATCTTGAATGCAAATGATGAATTTGCATATTGTTCTACTTTGTCTAATCCTTTGAAAACATCGCCAGCAACATAAACGGCAGTAACTTCGCCTGCTTCAAGTCCAGCAGCCAAATCCATAACGTCACCAGTCTTTTTGGTTGCGTCGGTTCCGGCGTAAACAATTAGGTTAGCTGAAGAAGCGTCGTCACCAACAAGAGCGTTAATCATACCAATGCGTCCTTCTTTTCCTTCTGGAGTTAAGAATTTAGCAGTGAAAATTGGAGTTGGAGTTCCCCAAACGCCCCATGAACCAACGTTTGCATCGTTGTACCAACCGCCCCAAGCATGAAGACCTAAATTGGCTTCATATTCTTCTGTTGCAGTAAAGTAAACAACAAATACGTTTGAGTAAGTTGAACTAGCAACAAATACTCTGTCAGATCCGCTGAAGAAGTATACGTGCATAGTTGCACCGGCAGCAGCTGCAGAAACATCAAATTTGATATCCATTGCTGCATCATCAACCAAGTAAGAATCTTTGTGATTCCAACGATTATCTGATCCAAATTCATCAGAAATTGGAATAGAACCCATTATGGTAGCGTCTGAACCAATATTTACATCAAAGTAAACTCCGAAATCATCTGTTCCGGTTACTTCAACGCCATTTTGAGTTCCTCCAGTACCGGTATCCCAGACCCATAAACCGACATTGTCATAATCACCATACCATTTTTGATAATGGTATACCACTTTACCAGTAGCTGCTTCTACAACTGTGTTTTGAACTGTAGTAGCTATTCCTAGCAAAGTGAATGCAGCGAAAAACAATAGCAATAAGCTTTTTTTCATTTTATCCTCCTAATAAGAATTTTCTGACCCAATATATATTGGGCCAATTTACGAAATTATAATACTACTGTCATTGTTTGAATGCAAGCGTTTTTATGAACCTCTAAAGAGTAATCGGTTACATGCTGTTATCTGGCAATATATATGAAAACTTGACAAAATATGATAAAATTAATCGATGAAAACGATTGTATTTGAAAAGGAGAAGAAAATAAAAATGAAAAAGTTATTTATTCTGTTTTTTACGTTTATTTTAGGATTTATTTGTATTCCTTCATTTAAACTATCTGCAGAACAAATCGAACCAGACACGATGGTTATACATTACTTCCGTTATGCAAACGATTATGATGATGGATGGAATTTCTGGCTATGGCCCGAAGCAGCAAATGGATCGGCAAAAGCGATTGACACTAACGAACAAGAAGAAATCGTGACAGATGATTTTGGTTCTGTTACTGTCGTTGATATTTCAACTGTTACTGCCGCAAGAATGGGAATCATTATCCGACAGGGAGACTGGTTAAAAAAAGATATCGATAAGGACCGTTATATTGATATACCCGCTACTGCAGAAGGTGGAATCTTTCATGTATACCTCGTTGAAGGAGATGAAAGAATCGGCTATTCAATTAATGATCCAAACGGACCAGATAAAAGCAATAAAGTGCTCGGTGCCTATTTTACCGCAATGCGTACGATTAAATTCTCTCTTACTTCGCCCGTTACTTCTGACAAAGTAAGTCTGCTTATTAATAACGTTTCCGCTTCTTCGACAGTCACTATGAACAACTTATCCGGAACGATGACGATTTCTTCTGACGTTGATTTATCGAAAACCTATACCATCAACGTTCAATTCACAGAAGGAACAAAATCATATGATGTTACATTTGATGGAATCTATGATACTCCGGAATTTGAGACCGCATTCGGCTATGACGGAAACGATCTTGGTGCAGTCATTAACGGAACGACAACCAATTTTAGACTCTGGGCGCCCATATCATCATCAGTTGATCTGAAAATTTATGATTCTGGCTCACCCGCTTATTTAATTAATAAAGATGCAACCGCAACTGATACAGCTTCTCAAACCATTTCAATGACAAAAAGCGAAAAAGGAACTTGGGTCGCTTCAGTACCACAAAATCTGCATGGAAAATATTATACATATGTCGTCACAAACGGTATCAAAACCAGTGAAGTTGTCGACCCGTATGCCAAAAGTGTTGGTGTAAACGGATTACGAGGTATGATTGTCGATTTCTCACAAACTAACCCTGAAAGTTTTGCTTATAACAAGAGACCTGATACAATCACAAATTATACTGATGCTATAATCTACGAGGTTCATGTTCGTGATTTAACGACACATTCTAGTTGGGTTGTCGGCTCACAATATGAAAAATACCGTGGAAAGTTTATGGGCTTTACTGTCGAAGGAACAACTTATAACGGAGTTTCTACCGGTATTGATCACATTAAAGAATTAGGTGTTACTCATGTTCAAATTCTTCCTTTCTTCGATTATGGTAATGCAGTAGATGAATCCGGATCCTCAACACAATTTAACTGGGGATATATGCCGCTAAACTTTAACTCGCTTGAAGGATATTATTCAACCAATCCTTATGACGGCGCAGTAAGAATCAATGAATTTAAACAACTGATGGTTACCATGGATAAAAATAACTTACGAGTGGTCATGGATGTTGTATATAATCATACCGGACAAAGCGGAGATTCTAATTTTAATTTGATTCTTCCGGGTTATTATCACCGTATGAATACTAACGGTTCATTCTCTAATGGATCTGGTACAGGAAACGAAACCGCTTCAGAACGTTATATGATGCAAAAATTTATGGTTGATTCAGTCGTTTTCTGGGCATCCGAATATAATATTTCTGGATTCCGTTTCGATTTAATGGCCCTTCATGATACGGAAACAATGAATATGATTGTCGATGCATTGCATGAGATTGACGATACAATTTTAGTTTTCGGAGAACCATGGACCGGAGGAGGAACAACCCTTTCTCCAGCACTCGCAGCTGATAAAAACAACTTATATAAAATGCCTGGTGTTGCTGCTTTTAACGATGAAATCCGCGATGGCGTAAAAGGATCTGTCTTTAATGCTTCTGTTGGTGGATTCGTTCAGGGAGTTGTTGATCTTCCGACAATTAACAAACTGAAATCAGGTATCGTTGGCGGAACTGAATTTGCAGGAATCGACAGCTCGTATCTTTCATATACTAAATTCTGGGGAAATAATCCAAGTCAAGTTATAAACTATGTCAGCGCTCATGATAACAACACACTATACGATAAACTCATGTTATCGACAAATTATAAACAGACTGAATTTATACCTAATATGATTAAGCAAGCCAACGCAATTGTTTTGTTATCACAAGGAATTCCGTTCATTCACGCTGGTGAAGAATTTATGCGTTCAAAACCTTGCGCCGTAGGACATACCGATACCTGTGATGCATCTAAAAAATACGACCATAACTCCTATCAGTCTCCTGATTCAGTTAATCAGTTGCGCTGGGATGTTAAAGCTAAAGAAGATAATTTAGATGTCTTTAATTATTATAAAGAGTTAATAAATTTCAGAAAGACTCAGCCTTTGTTAAGGCTGTCAACCGCTGAACAAGTAACGGACATGTTAACATTCTTAGAATTTACCGATCCTACCGTTGTCGGATATACCTTATCAAATTATGATCAGTATACTCCTTACGACAGTATCATGGTTATTCATAACACCGGAGATTTTGCTTCAGTAAAACTACCTGAAGGAGAAGCATGGAACTTGATTGGTAATCGAAACGGCATCAGTGAAACAATCATAAAAACTTATGCCGGCGGAGCTAACTTGCCGATTCTAGAAAACGAAACGGTCATTCTTTATCAAGGGTACAACGAACCACCGGTTGAAGAACCGACCGGTTGTGCATCTTCTTGTAAAGAGTTAAATGCAGCAATTTTAGGATTTAATGTTTTGGTTATCGGACTGTTCTTCCTGTTTAGAAAAAAATAATATTTCAAAATTTATAAAATAAAAGATGATGGTTTAACTACCTTCATCTTTTTTTTGTCGATGAATCAAAAAAAGATGACTATCTGTGCGACAGTCATCTCGTTTTCAATTATCTTTTATATTAAACGTCTTTATTTGATATTTCTTTAATTTTCGACCCTTTATAAATTGCAATCAAAGCAATCAATGGCGTGGCGAACTGATAAATTACGACTGTGAATGCATTAATTTCCATAACGCCGGCTATTCCAACGATAAAACTGACCAGTGAAGGAATCGTCATCGAAGCAATGACGATTTTAAGATTGTCAGTAAATTTCGTTACCTTTTGGAATCTGATCCGAACAAAAACAAAAATACCGCTGACGACTAAAACTAAAACTAAATTAAGAAATCCGGTTATTGCCGTGTAATATACAACCGAAACGAAGATTGCGTATGATGAAAATGCTTCATCGATTATATCCGCAAATTTATCAACCGCTTGAGATTGGGTAGACAGTCTTAAATCACGGAATCTGACCGTCGTTTTAATATTAGAATAACCCACTTCCAAAGCCAGTTTTCCTTCAGCGTCATAATAGACTATACGTTTTGCTTCAAAAACTAACGAACGGCCTTCTACTGAGTAATCTTTAAACGGCATAAAAACAATACTCAATTCCTCGCCGTCTAAATTAGTTGTTTGAAACGTTCTGATCTCTTCAACTTCGTAATACATTCCCGATTTACTTATTTCAATATCTTCAGGCAGTTCTGAAGGTAACCAATCCGGATAATTTTGTCTGATTCCTGCCGAGAAATTATATAAATCCCATCCCCCTGTTTTAATAATCTGATAATTCAGCGGGAAACTGATGATAAATATCAGTAGAAGAAAGTAAAAAATAAAAGCTTTTAAATGATGATTTCGAAGATTAAAAATATTTTTAAATTTAAAACTGTTCGCAATAATTTTAAGCATTTGGAACCTCTTCAGATATATCAATGATTATCGTGGATTTTGCGGGTATTTTTGTGATTCCGTCGAAATTATCGGTATCGGTTAAATAAACGATTGTTCCTCCAAAATCAATTTCAACGGATTCAATCTCCGCAAAATTATGGATGATAAGGAGTTTTTGATAGTAATCTTCATATTGGTATTCTCGGTAGAAGCCCTGGAGCGATCCGGTATTTCCCTCATATTCAGTAAAACTGTTACCATACTTTAAAGCAATATTATTGTTTCTCGCTGTCAAAATAGCTTTATATAGATTTAATAACGATTCATCGTCCGTCAATTGTTCATTTACAGTATAAACGTTATCGTTCTGATTGTTAACGGTAATTAGGGTTGCGTGTCCGGAAGTTAACCAGTCGGTTGTATATGAATCTCCCCATAAAATCGGCAAACGTCTCGTTTCGTCCCAAATATCAGGTCCGTTTGCTTTATAACCGAACATGCCTATTTCTTCACCATAATAAATGATTGGATTCCCCGGAAGAACCAAAAGCATTTCAGCAGCTAATCGTAAAGATTCCTGATCGCCATAAGCGATAGAAGCAAGACGGTCCATATCGTGATTGACGATAAATGGCGTACTGATAAAATTTGCGTCAAAATCACGATATTTATTATAAATCATTTCTAAATTATATACATAACCGCGATTAGCATTGTTCATGAACGAACTTCTTATTCTCGCCGCTACCGGAAAATCGATTGGTGAATCAATTCCCATGAAGTATTCGCCAACAACCTGATACATGGCTTCTTCATAGATTTCACCGATGATAAAGATATCACGGGCATAGTCATCGATTGCCTTGGAATAATCACGTAAATATAGCACGTTGTCAAAATAGTCATAACTCTTATCTAAATATTCATTTGTGCCATAAAAATGATGAGCGGCATCTAATCTGAATCCTTTTACGCCTTTATCAATCCAAAATTTTGAAATATTCAGAATTTCATCTTTTACTTCATCGTTATACATGTTTAAGTCCGGCATCGTATGTGAAAAATAACCGCAATATTTCCCGATATCGGTCGTATGCCAAATATTTTGATTCCAACTTCCTAATTTTTTAGAAGTATCGGTGGCGAGAGGAATGAAATTATAATAATTTTGATACTTAGTATCGCCGTTTAAAGCGGCCAAAAACCATGGATGTTGATTTGAAGTGTGATTAAAAACCATATCAAGCATGATTCTAATTCCGAGTTTATCAGCTTCTTTTACCATGTTTTCGAAATCTTCCATCGTTCCATAATCAGCGTTAACTCCATAGTAGTCTTCAACGTCATAGCCGTGATAAGAAGATGCAGGATGAATCGGCATTAACCAAATCCCGGATATCCCCAAATCTTTCAAATATGAGAGTTTCGCTGTTATTCCGTTAAAGTCACCGATTCCATCATCATTACTGTCGGCGAAACTTCTGACAAAGATCTCATAATAAACACCGTTTTCGGGATTGACTGACGCCAAATCTACTTTTTTATTACATGCAGTCAGAAAGAAAATTAATATGAATGCTAATCCTATTAGCGATAATTTTTTAATCATAACTACTACCCTCCAAATGTTTTTTAACCGTTTCAGTCCGGTTGATAACCGACCCCTCTTTGTCACTAACATATAAAGTTAAACAGATGACTTTTGTTTTAAAAATAAAATCATGAATAACCCGGCCGTCTTTTCGAGAAGAAGCAATAATACCGCAAACCATTAAATAAAATCCGAAAGTGATAATCATTAATATTCCTTTGACAACTTCCCTGAGAATTAATAAGAGTAAAGAAGGAGTTTCATTGTTGCTATTATACACAATTTTCATCTTTTGATTTCTTTTGCCAAACGATTGTCCTTTTGAAAAAAAGTGTGGAATAATTAAGACGCCAAAATAGGCTATACTCACAGCTAAAGTTAATTTAAGCTCAGAACTGACACTATCGATTGCGCCAATAACGACTACCAGTAAAAAAAACATGACTGTTGCCATGGAAATATCAATTGAAAATGCTCGAATTCTTCTTTCAAATGAATTCATATAAATCACCTCGTATAGAATTTTATGCACTATCATTATACTATAGTTTAACAAATCAATTAAAATTATCTTAACATTTTTAAAAACATGAAAACTTTTACTCATCGAATACGATACCGATTAGAATGAAAAAATGATACAATAGGACTGAGTCACAAGACAAAAAGGCAGGTTATCTGATTATGAATTATTCAGCAGTAAGACATGTTCCTAAAAGTAAAATGGCTTATGCCGTCAATCCATCTAAATTACATATTTTTTTGGAAACAGCCAAAAATGATATCGATTACGTCGAACTGATTATCGGCGATCCTTTTGAATGGCGATTTGAAAATGGAAAATATGTCTGGAGCGGAAATCTTTATCCTCTTGAAAAAATGGAGAAAGTATACCCAACAGAACTGCATGACCATTATTTTATCGAATCCGGAACGCTATCGACCCGTTCAAAATATGCATTTTTACTGCACGCGGAAGGAAAAACCTATTTTTATGGTTGCCGCCATTTAAAAGAAGTTGATTTAATTCGGGATAAAAATCTGATATACGATTTAGCGGGTTATTTTAATTATCCTTACATCAACACAGAAGATTTAATCGATTCTCCCGAATGGACCAAAAACACGGTCTGGTATCAAATTTTTCTTGATCGCTTTCATAAGAGTGGATCTCAAAAAGAGGGGTATCTCCCGTTCGGCTCTATCACCAGTAATATCAAAAATAATATGTTTTTCGGTGGTGATTTAAAAGGCGTCGTTGAAAAAATCCCTTATTTAGTCGATTTGGGTATTACAGGTATCTATTTTACACCGATATTTAAAGCTTATTCAGCACATAAATACGATACAGAAGATTATTTCACTATCGATCCTTCGTTCGGAACTAATGATGATTTTAAATTGATGGTTGAAAAATGCCATGAAGCGGGCATTAAAGTTATGCTTGACGCGGTTTTCAATCATTGCGGGTGGGATCATCCTTATTTTCAGGATGTTATAAAGAATAAAAAAAATTCAGAATACTGGGATTGTTTTTATATCCTTGACGATAATTTTATAGATTTTCCACTCGATCAAAATGGAAGACCCGCAGTACATAATATAACGCCAAAATATAAAACTTTTGCGATGACTCCGTTCATGCCAAAATTAAACACTTCTCATCCGATTATGGAAAAGTATTTGCTTGATGTTGCTCAATACTGGGTTCGTGAATTTGATATAGACGGATGGCGACTAGACGTTTCTAATGAAGTGAGCCATTCGTTCTGGCGTAAATTCAGAAAAGCCGTAAGAAGCATTAAACCTGATTTATATATAATTGGGGAAAATTGGGATGATTCAACCCCATGGCTCCAAGGAGATCAATTTGATGCCGTTATGAATTACGAAATCAGTTATCCTCTATGGCAATTTATTACGACGTATAAAAATAACGACCCTATCGACGCTGAAAAATTCATGTACCGTATTAACAATCTCTTATTGTCCTATCCTAAAACAGTCAGTATTAACATGTTTAATCTCGTCTCTTCTCATGATACAATGAGAATCATGACTCGGTGCGGAAATGATGTTAGAAAAGTGAAATTGGTTTACCTTTTTATCTTTAGTTTCTGCGGTTCTCCAGCAATTTATTATGGAGATGAAATAGGTATGGAAGGTGATCACGATCCTGATAATCGCCGATGCATGATTTGGAATGAAGCAGATCAAAACCAATCACTTCTGAACTTCTTCAAAAAACTCATCAGAATCAGAAAAGATAATCCTGAATTAACCATGGTTGATTTAATCTGGCACCTGGCGAAAGACGGTATCTTAATCTATCAGAAAAAATCTGTATATTTCATCATCAATAACAATAACAAAAAACAAAAGATTGCTTTACCGCAAACAATAAAGGAAAGTAAACTTATTGATTTAGAAACAAACGAACTTTTAATTCAAAAAGATTATGTTACTCTCGATGCGTTTGATTACATCATTATAAAAAAACAATAAAAAATAGGGAAGTTCATTTCGTGTGAACTTCCCTTAATATTTAATATTGATTACTTACTCGGATTATATGAATTCATAACTGAATCAAATGATTTTCCTGATACATAATCGTCAATGATATTGTTTGTAACAATTAAAATGTCTTTAAGCTGTTTAGACTGTTCTTTTGAAAGTTTACTCAAAACATAATCGACAACTTCATTATCGTCACGATCAATACCAAAACGAAAACGACAAAAATCCTGGGTGCCGAGTGAAGAAATAATCGATTTTAGTCCATTATGTCCCCCAGCACTTCCTTTTTCACGCAGACGGATCTTCCCAAACGGTAAATCCAAATCATCTGAAATAACTAAGATATCTTTTGAATCTATTTGGAAAAATTTAGCGACAGCCTGAACAGAAAGTCCTGAATTATTCATATAGGTCTTCGGTTTTAAAAGGATAGTATCCTGAATTTTAACCCACTCGCCTTGAAATTTTGATTCTTTAGCGAACTTTAGTCCTTTTAAGTTCGCATACGAATCAATAATCATGAAGCCAATATTATGTTTGGATTTAGCATAATCCTTTCCAGGATTACCTAAACCAACAATCAGCCGCATGATTAATGGCGTTTCGGTTTGATGACGATGAAACGATTGGGTTCTTCACCTTCAGATTCCGTCGATACATCTCGCCAGTCCGCTAATTTAGTATGAATTACCCTGCGTTCATAGGCATTCATTTTGCCGAGTTTTGCCGGAACTTTTGTTTTAGCAACTTCTTTAGCTGTTTTGGTTGCTAATATTTCTAGTTGTTTTTTCCGTTGTTCTTTATATCCGCCTACATCAACTAAAATAACATAATGTTCTTCTGTAAAAACATTAACATAGTTTTTAATCAACGTCTGGATTGCATCTAAAGTTTTTCCGTTTTTACCAATTAAAATAGGGTTTTCTTCAGCATTGATAATAAAATTAATCTCACGTTCGCCGACAACTTTTGCTTCAACATAAGCCTGAACTTCCATGTTATCTAAAAGTGTCTGCAGATATTTTATTCCATCTTTAACAACATCAAATTTTATTGATGCTTCAACGATAAAAGTTTTATTTAAACGGAGAAAACTATTTTTCTCTTCAACGATTCTTAATTCAACATAATCTTTATGTACTTTTAATTCTTCAGCAGCATATTTGATTGTTGCATCGTTCATCGCTTTTGCTTCAAAACGAATTGTTTTCATTCATATTCCCCCAAGAAAGGCTATATTTTGTTTCTCATTTGTTCCATTTTTGATCCCATCTTGCGATGGCTGATATAACTTTGTAATAATTGATAGACGTTACCTATAATCCAGTAGAAAGCAATACCCGCGTTTCCAATAGCAATATATGCCATCATAATTACCATGAAATACATCATGTACTTCATTGTTTTTTGGGTTTGTTGCTGCTGAGCTGATTGATAACGGCTGTTATTTTTTTGCTGAGCGGTTGTACGTTTTGTTGTCAACCATTGGCTTAGGAACATTGTAGCACCAACAATAATTGCTAGAGGTAAGTTTGCTAACCATGCTGTATTTCCTAAATTGGTCCATAAGAAATTAGTATTCATCGTGACTGAAGCGTCCCCGAAAATACCAGTTCCTGTTAATGGGAATCTTTGAACAACCTGGTACATTGCGATAAAAATCGGCATTTGTGCAAGAGGCATTAAGCAGCCTAACAAATTAATTTTATATCGTTTGTAAATTTCCATCGTTTCCATCTGCATCCGCTGTTGCGACGCCTGATCGGTACGACCTTTATATTTTTCCTGAATTTTATTAATTTCTGGCTGAGCTATTTGCATTTTTAAAGTTAAATCATTGCTTTTAGCATAAATAGGCCATCCTAAAGTACGAATAGTCAAAGTCATTACTAGTAAGCCAATCCAGTAATAATAAGTATCTCCTAATAATCCAAAAAGGTTACTCGCATAGAATGTAAATTTACCGATTTGTAAAATTATCCATTCCCATGCGCCGGTCTTTTCACCAATAGGAGTGGTATATATCGATTGGTATAATCCGGTTTGTGTTTTTAATACAGCTTGATTATCAACAAAATCAATACGAACGGAATAATCTTCACCAATCCATTCTAAATAACCGTCCTGAGTCGTATTATCATAATTATCATATGATGTAGCGGTTCCCAACAAAACGATAACCCCGCTGTAATTTGAAACAGGTTTATCATCTGTGGCTTCAGATAATATGACAACACTCGTATAATTTGTAAAATTTACTTCACCTTTTTTCGCTCCACAACCTGTTAAGGCAAACAGTAATAATGCGGCCATTACTATGGTCAAAATCCAATTTTTTTTCATGTCAGTTTCATACCTCTAATATTTTCGCTCTTGCGAATAATTTATACAGATCATTAGCGATGGATTGGTAATCTAATCCGGTCGCTGATGATTTGACAACAATGAAAAAATCATAGTGCTTTTGAAATGCAAGTTTCGAAATAACTTCACGAATTCTTCGTTTCATTTTATTTCTTTCGACAGCATTTCCATATTTTTTTGGAACACTGATTGCAAATCGCATATGGAGATTGTCATGGTTTTCCAGTCGATAAACGACAAAATACTGATCTCCGACACTATTTTTTGCTTTTATGATTTTTTCGATTTCCGTACTTTTTTTTACGTGAAATGTTTTGTTCACGATAATCTCCCCTTAGAAAAAACAAAAATCACCAATAACTATAATATTCTGGTGATTTCGGGTGTTATTATAAGTTGGTGTTTTTTTATAATGTTTTAACGATCGGCTACGGTGAGTGATTTGCGGCCAACTGCACGACGTCTTGATAAAACTTTGCGTCCTGTAGCGCTTGCCATTCTTGCTAAGAAACCATGGGTTCTTACGCGTTTAATCTTGCTAGGTTGAAATGTTTTTTTCATGTTCAACACCTCCTGTTTCTGATCCAAAAACCATGCTACATTATTATATGTTATTTTAACTTTTCTGTCAACAAATAAATGTTTAGATAAAATCCAATTTTTTATGGTTTCTTTTCAACATTGTATTTTTGGCTAAATATCAACGAAAAAAGCTGTTTTTTAGTTTTCCTCAAATGTGTTGAAAAAGGGGTTTTCCCCCGATGTGGAAAACTCAAAATAACCGCTAAAACAGGACTTTATTTTTCCACATTTTGTGTTAAAATATCTATACCAAAATAAATTTTCTCCACATTTTTTGTGGAAAACTTGTTAGTGCACTCTATGTCAGAGTGTGTTATATTTTATATATAATACGAGGTAATCGAATGGAAAATTACGAAAGTCTATGGGAAAGCGTTAAATTAAAATTACAAATCACACTCGATGAAGATGTTTTTAACGAGACCTTTGGTGCAATCAATGGTGTTTTTAAAGTTGTCAATAACAACATTTATTTGGTAGTTCCAAATTCTTTTATAAAGAGTAAAATTGATACCTTTTATCTTAACAAACTAAACTCCATGCTAAATGATTTAGTTACAGAAAAACATCTTTTTAAGATTTTGACTAAAGAACAAGCCTCTGAAGAACTCTCAAAAACAACATATAATGTGTCTTCACCTGAATCCGGATTAGAAAACAAATACAAAACTGGGCTTAACAACTCTTATACTTTTGATAACTTCGTTGTTGGCGCGTCTAACCGTTTAGCCTATACTTCCGCAATTAAAGTAGCTGATCAACCAGGAGAAATAGCAAATCCGTTATATATTTTTGGTGATGTCGGATTAGGAAAAACTCACTTAATGCAATGTGTCGGCAATTATATCCTTGAAAATGATATTAACAAGCGTGTTTTATACGCAAAAACAGATCAATTCATCGAAGATTATGCTAAAGCAACGCAAAAGAAATCGTTTGATGAATTCTCGAAAAAATATGAAAACGTTGATATTTTATTGGTTGACGATATTCAGTTTTTATCAGGAAAAACCCAATCACAATTAGAGTTTTTTAAAATATTTGAAAAACTAAAAGAAGCCAATAAACAAATTGTTATCACATCTGACCGTCCCGCTCCGGAATTGTTTGATATCATGTCCCGTTTAACCAGTCGTTTCCAATGGGGTTTATCCGTTGACGTTAACCGGCCTAATTTAGATCACCGTATCTTGATTCTAAAGAAAAAACTTCAGGCTGAAACTTCTGATTCTAATTTAATCCCTGATGAAGTATTAGAATATATCGCAAGCATCTTCGACAACAACGTAAGAGAGTTAGAAGGCGCTTTAAAAAGAGTTTTATTTTATTGTACCGCTTTTGATTATGCTTTTACAATTCCTAACGCTGAAGAAGCTTTAAAGAACTTAATAAATTCTAAAAATATATCAAACAAAGCAATGAATGACGGTAATTTTAATACAGTATTAGATATCGTCAGCGCTTATTATCATATTACTCCTACTGATTTACTATCAAACAAAAGACAAAAACAATACGTCTTTCCAAGACAGGTATCAATGTATATATTAAAAGAAGTCTATGACTTAACTTATAAGAAAATTGGTCAGATTTTTAATAATAAAGATCACTCTACCGTCATCTATTCAATCGAACAAATAACAAACGATATTCAAACAAATCAGAACAAAAAAACTGATATTGAAAAATTGTTAATTAAGTGTGGAAAAAAAGCCTAAAATGTGGACTTTCCAGCATAATAAATATGTACTTTTATGGCTAGATATGGTATAATATTAGTAAGATAAATTCTTTTTTTCAACAGTTTCAACACCCCTAATAATAACAATAATAAAAATAATTAATTTATTCAATAAAACGGGAGGTCGTTTATGAACTTTACGATTAACAAAGAAGTGCTCCTCAATAATTTACTCGTAGCTCAAAAAGCCTTATCTACAAAAACTCCAGCCCCTTATCTTCAAGGTATTAAGTTAGAGATATATCAAAATGAATTAATCATGATTACCAGTAATTCAGATATCTCAATCAAATTATCGTTAAAAGATGAAAGTCTGCATGTTGAATCAGTTGGCGAAGTTTTAATTCCAGGAAAATACTTCGTTGAACTAATTCGCAAACTTGACGGCGAAGTTATTTCTTTATCAGCAATCGATGATAACGTCTTAAAAATTGTTGCTGGAAAGTCGGATATTACTTTAAATATGTTAAATGTTGAAGATTATCCAAATATTGATTTCATCATTAACGACAATCCTATAAAGATTGAATCTAAAGTAATGAAATCAATTATCCGTCAGACGACTTTTGCAACATCTGCAATTGAGAACCGTCCAATCTTAACTGGTGTTAATATTCGCGTTGACGGTGAAAGATTAGTTGCTATTGCTACCGACTCTTTCAGATTAAGTCAGAAAGTTATTGATGTTCCGACAAATCTTGATAACATGAATGTTGTTATTCCTGGAAAAAGTTTAGATGAATTAATTAAAATTCTTGAATTAAATCTTGATGAAATCTTAATTCATTTAAATCATAAATCAATCCTTTTTGAATATGGGAACATCTTGTTCCAATCCCGTCTGCTCGACGGTAATTTCCCAGAAACATCCAGATTAATTCCTGTAGAATTCCCAATCGTCATTAAATTTAACAAAAACGATTTGTTTGTTGCGATTGATCGTGCTGCTTTATTATCCAGCCGTGAAACCAGTGCTAGTATTGTTAAATTGTATTTAAGAAACGATAATGGCGTCGAAATTACTTCAAACAGTCCTGAAATCGGTAAAGTAGTCGAAGAAGTACAGCCAATAGAAAAACCGATTGGTGTTCCGATTCGGATTGCTTTCAGTTCTAAATATTTCTTAGATGCTTTAAAAACATTTAGTTCAGAACAGGTTTATGTTAAATTCACAGGTGAAATTCGTCCTTTTGTCATTGAAGGAGAACAAGATCCTGGTTTGGTTCAATTAATTTTGCCGGTTAGAACCGAATAAGATTAAAAAATTTTATTAACTAAAAAAAAGATGGAGTTTGCG
>CALEZX010000021.1 GCA_937928185.1 uncultured Caryophanales bacterium | reverse complement strand
GTGTCGCCGGTTCAATCCCGGCCTGAGCCACCATCCGGTACGTAATCAAGCCCTTCCGAGGGCTTTTTTGTTGTCAAAAATCGATACTTAGAGAATGCTTGTTCGACATATGGACATTTGGATTAATCATAAAAAAATGCAATGTCAGATTTACTTGCATTTATTGTTGTGCTATAATCGATTACATAATGATAGAGGTAACGAAAATGAATAAATGGCTTAGTTTAACATCTTTGGTCGCTTCAATTGTCTTTTGTATAATTATAGCAATAGCTTATTCAGGTGTAGAGTTCACATTAATTGATACTAGTATTATAGATATTTTTATCATTCCATTCTACATTTTAGTAATAATTTCCTTTGTTTTCGCGCTTCTAAAATGGCACGGCGAAAAAAATAAATCAAATTTCCGATACTTGTTATATTCGATTATACCTTTTATATTAACTTGTGGAATGCTAGTATATACGATTTATCAATATTCTATTACAATGAGTAATTTCAACTAATATTTAGTAGATTTATATCTATATCAAACTTCTGTTTTTTTGTCTCACAAAACGACTTATTACTGTTCTACTCAGCACGTTAAGTGGAGGGAATATGGATTATTCCGAGGCGATTTCAAAGATTAAGTTGGATTATTGGATAACCTTTTTTGGTATCATTATTGCACCAATTGCTTTTATCTTCATACTTGTCTTGTTCATTAGGTATTCATATTACTCTTCTAACCATTTCAAACATATCACTTGGAAACAGTGGATTGTTTTGACCTTACTTCCAATTCTGGTTACCGGAATCTTTTTACTTTTTCTCTATATTCCAAAAGTAGCAAGGGATTTTTCAAACGTCAAAGAAGATAATTTTATCGTCGACGTTTGCACTATAGTTGGCCAATCGAATGCAGGAAATCCAGATACTCCTCAAGACAGATCTCCAATATGTAGAATGGAAGAATCCGGGGAAGAGATACAATTAACAATCTTTTATACCCCAATGAACATTGGTGAGGAATACACTGTTGTTTATCTTCCAAATACCAAGATAGGCAGAGTTTTGAATAAGATAGAATAAATCATATAAGCTCATAATCCGGATGATACGACTAAAATTTGTGTGATATCCTAAAATTCGAATAAATATGGATATTGTGATATTGAAAGGAGTCTTAATATGCTATTTAAATCTATTATGAAAAGTTTGGTTTATAGCAAATACGTAACAATTAATAATATCAAATATAAAAAATCAAAAATTTTGAAGACTACTGAGAATTATTTATTATTAACTAAACAAATAATTACCTTATCATTATTATTATTTGCATATTTTTCTGTAAAAAACGGACGTTTAGATTTTGGGTATTATAATGCATTTTTCATTATTGTTCAGACAGTCGTGGGGTTTGTAATTATGATTCCTATTTACCTCATATTTTTACCAAGACCCATATCTAGTCATCTTGAGGCCGTTGTAGAAGAATAATACAAATGAAATTGATATTTATATGAAACAACTGAAAAATCATTAGTCAATATTAGAAGAGTTCTTTAATGAGGTTTAAAATGGAGCATATTAATAAGAATTATCTTAATAAAGAGATTTCGCGTGTTACAGAAATAATCAATGAAAAATGGGAAGAGTATTTGGAGTTTTACACTGAAAGAAATAACCTAGTGAAATCGTATGTGTATGGGCCATCAGTTGCTACTCATAGAGGATACTATAATCCAAGTCCAGTCGCTCATCACGCTATCCGAGGATGTAATAAAGGTCCCAAGCCAAAACCAGCCATCGGTGACATTAATGGCGAAGATATTATGGTCTATGGGCTTGATGTGCAATTGAGACCAATCTATATCCAAACTTGGTCACCCCCAAATCGACCTTACCAAGATTTCGAAATAGTACAATACTTTATAGACAAAGTAATTGGGATAACATTTGACGAGTTTGAACCCATTGGCATTCATGAAACTCAGTTTGAAGATAGTAGGATTACAAGTATATTGACATGCTACTACAATCACAAGAATAAACCAAGCTTGGAGAATTGCCAAGAGATTATTATAGAGTTGTTCGATTATGATCGACCAAATCACTTTCAATGGAAGTGGGTACAATATAATCCCAATTTGAGTGAAGAGGTTTCTATTTTGCTAGATAGATTATGTAAACATCATGGCGAAGAATATCAACCAATCAAAGAAATGCTATACGAATTTGATACCGATCAATTAGGGAAAGTTTCCAGAATGTACTTTGATAGAAAATTAGTTAAGGATATAAAAAAATAGATTACACCAGTTTATGCACTTAACGACTGAAAATCTGTTTGTTCAAATTTGATTTCTTGATTTTAAATTATATTAAAAATAATAAAAGAGATGTGATTTTATGATAGATGATAAAGAACTATATACAAAATATGAAATTGTGAAAAACATGGCATTATCTAACGGGATATCTTCTAGTAGCATTCACTATGAAGATATTGATACAGAGTCTTTACATTTAGTGATAGAATGTAATAATTGTTTAACCCTGATGTTTTATTATGATAGTGAATGGATTATTGAATATCATTATGAAGGGGGATCAAATCACAATCATGCACAAGATTGTTTAAAAGGGTATGAATATATTAATCTGCTATTGAGGGGTGATGTATACATATTAATTGATAGAAGTTCTCACGAAGAAATTGGTAGTGGAGAATTTAGATTTGTTAATTATGATGAACTGAATCAATTAAGATTAAAATTAAACGATACAAACGGAGTTAAATTATTTTCATCAAAAGAGATTATTATTGATTCTTAAAAATAACTACATTTAGGATGCCAAAAATCGAAGTTGAGAATTTTATGTTGCATGAAACGACTGAAAATCTATGTGTCGCCGGTTCAATCCCGGCCTGAGCCACCATCCGGTACGTAATCAAGCCCTTTCGAGGGCTTTTTTTGTCGCCACAATATGTGCTACAAAATGTATAAATATCAAATATGTAGCGCATCATTTGTGTGCTACAATATCAAAAAATATTGATTATGTAGAACAAAATTGATATAATTATATTGGGTGATAATATGAGTATACTTAAAAGTGTTTTAGAAGAAGAATTGGAGAGAAATCTTAGAAATCAAAAAATATACAAAGAGATGCTGAGCAACCTACCCAAGGGAAGTATTTATATTTCTCGCAGAAACGGAAAGCAGTATATCTACAGAAAAAACAGAGTTGGTAAAAAAATTATAAATGAGTACATATGTGCATTAAGTAACTCTGAAAAAGCGGAAGAAGAAATTAAAAGATCAGAGGATTATTCTCGAATATTTAAGAATCTAAATCTAGCTTTAAAAGAAGAAGTAAGACTTCGAAAGGCATTGAAGGCATATGAATAAAAATTATGAAGATGAATTGTTGGATATCATTAAAGCTTTTGGAGAGAATGGTATTTTAGATAATATTATCATTATAGGATCTTGGGCCACCTATTTTTATGTTAAGATATTTGAGGGATTTATTCCAAGTATTAGGACACTAGATGTTGACTGTTATGTTCCAATGGATAAAAATATTACGGTGAAAAAGAGTGTTAAAGAAGCACTAAAACCAATAAACTATGAACAAATATTTGATACAGCCACTGAAAAAAATAAGTTCATATCACCTAATGGATTTGAAATTGAATTTTTAACAAAATTAAGAAGAGATCAAAGTTCTATTGTTAGAATTGATTCAATGGGAGTGAACGCTGAGCAACTAGGAAATCTTGATATTTTTGACAAAGGATATATAGAAGTTGATTTTGAAGGATATAATGTAAAAGTTGCTAGTCCTTCAGCTTATATTATGCAAAAGATTCTAATTTCGAAGAAACGTTCTAATGAAAAATATATGAAAGATCTCGAGTCAATTCAATTAGTTTATGAAGAAGTAAAAAAGAATGAATTTCATTTGTCAGAGTATATAAAATTAGTGAATTCATTGGGCAAAGGTACTAGAAAAAAATATAACGAATACATTTCTAATAACAGTTTAAAATTTTATAAATAATAATCATCTGTATAATCGATAGACTGGTATATCGTAGTGCAAGAAACGACTGAAAATCCATGTGTCGCCGGTTCAATCCCGGCCTGAGCCACCATACGGTACGAAATCTAGCCCTTTTAAGGGCTTTTTTTTGCTATATTTTGATATTTAGAGAAAACCTATTCGACATACGGACAAATCCAAGTTAAAAACAAAAAATCATTGACTCAGATTTACTTACCATCTTTACTGTGTTAATATAATACATATTGAATATAAGAGGAGCCTAAAAAAATGGAACTTGATGAAAAGACATATCAAGAATATGATACTGTTCTTCGCTACAAAAGAAGCATCCTACTGGATGATTTCATAGTGATTCTTATCTTCGCACCGATATTTTTTCTAAGTGTCAAATACGTTAATAGTGAAAGTGATTTCTATAGACTCGTCTTTATTATGGTCTATTTGTTATTCTTTTCTGCTTACTTTTTGTCGGATAAAATATTCAAGGGAGCGAGTCTCGGTAAAAGAATATACAAAATCTGTTTGGTTAGTAAAATCAAGAATGGATCCGCATCCATTTCATCGGCTGTTTACAGAAGGTTTTTAGAATTATGGATACATCCTTTGATGACAAAGATGAATTTTCTTGAAAAATCGAGATATATTGACAATAAAACCGGAACGAAAATCATTAAGTCCAATTAATGAAAATCATGAAAATGCAACTGTAAATTTAGTAAACAGTAGCTTGTGAATTCGAATTTAATCATAGTCGCTTCTTTTGAAAGAAAATATACAAACAATTTATAAGTTTTGTAATAACGAATATATTAAGCTAAAAATAGAAAGTTTTATCAAAAATATAGATTATAAGACTCGAATATTTATTTGGCAAAAGTAATAATATATTGCATGAAACGACTGAAAATCCATGTGTCGCCGGTTCAATCCCGGCCTGAGCCACCATACGGTACGAAATTAGATAAAGAAAGTCAATACATTCTTTATCTAATTTTTTATTGATAAAAAAACGCTTATAGAAAATGCGCTTACGACACATGGATAGACAATAAAATATATAATAAAATTTTAAGGTATCATATTTGCTTGTTTCTTTATTTGCGTTATAATTACATCAATCATATATGTTTTTTCTATAGAATCTTTTTTGAGGATTATAAAGGAGGTCGCTACATGAATAATTTAGAAAATGAATTTGATCATCAAAGAAAAGATAGTTCTCATAAATTAGAATATACAATGTTATTAATTACAGTTATCATTTTATTTTTTAGCGGATATATATATGAAAATTTATACGATGTCCCCTCAATAAGTTATGAATTCTACAATATTATTAATGTGCTTCTCGTTCTCTTTATTTTCCTTATACCATTTATTATTTTGATTGTTAGGCGAAGAAAAACACAAGATGCCTTTATAAGATCCTTTGTAAATATATATATGGTGGCTGCGAATTATCTATTCTTAATGTTGAAGTTTATACTTCCCGGATATGATCTTGATATATTTCTTTTATACGTATTAATTGGAGAAGTCTCATTATTATTGATGGCCATTGCGGTCATAAAATTTAAGAACAAAGTTCTGCGTTTGCTTTTTTACTTTGTCGCAATTGGATTTAATGTATTTCTGATTTGGTTTCAACTTTTAATGATCGCTTTTCGAGGCGGAGGACCGCATGGATAATAAAAAAGGATAATAATAAGGAAACAAAGAAAAATTAAACCCATGAAAATACTGGCATTAGGGATTTTTCTTGTATGAAACGACTGAAAATCCATGTATCGCCGGTTCAATCCCTGTCCGAGCGTCCATATGGTAAGAAATCTAGCCCTTTTAAGGGCTTTTTAATTAATCAAAATCTATATTTATTTATCCATAGTCTACTGTAATTAATCATTTTATTTGATTTACAAATTGATGTATAGTATAATGATGACACGGTGTCATCTTATTGGAGGTCGTATGCCTACAAAAACATTTTATAATGTACCAATTGACAAACAAAATAAATTGATTGAAGTCGGAATTAATTTGTTCTCAAAATATCCTTATGAAGATATTGATGTAAAAACCGTTGTTGTTACAGCGGAACTACCTAGAGGATCGTTTTATGCCTACTTTCAAGATATGGAAGATTACTATAATTTAGTTATCTCATCATTGAGATCTGAAAGAATACAAAATATTACAAGTTTGACAAATGGATTTACTGGTAACTTATTTGATTTTTTAATTATACTGTTTAAGTTTGATATAACACAATATTCAAACGATAGAAGAAAGTTATTATTAACCCATTATTTTCGATATTTACAATCAAAAAAACTTGGTTCATTAGAAGGAACGATATATCATTCGTCACAAGAAAGCGGAATATTTCCTATTCTTTTATCACTTCAAATTAACCAATCAAATGCGATTAATATCAGTCATGAATCTTTAATTGAGTTTGCTATGGCGGTTTATCTTACAACATACAATTATTGTTTAAATAACAAGTTATCTGAAATTGAAGCTCTCACGATGTTTACAGAGAGAATAAGAATTATTGAAAGAGGTATAGCATGATATCAATTATCTTTATCTTAGCACTTGGACTACTCGGTTTTTACTTACCATCAAAATTAAAGAAAAACAAAGTTATCTTATACATTATATTTACTGTTCTTGGTGTCTTATCGTTCGTCTTTCGTGATGTGAATATAACGACACCCATTAATCAGGGATATCTAGGATTTGCTTTTTTCTATGTCGTCATGATTACCGGTATCTTTAATAAAGATAGCAAATTGTTTAAAAATTTGAATTCAGTTCGATCGATCTATTCGATTATTGGATTTATTATTTTGACACCCCATGCCATTTTTTATATTCTTGATAAGTTTATTGATAATGGATTGTTTGATGTTGTAGGACTATTGGCCTATTTAATAATGATTCCTTTATTTATTACTTCATTTCAAAATATTGACAATCCACAAGTTAAGTTTCGTTGGAAGAAAATACAAAGATTTGCCTATATTGTCTATGTTCTAATTTTTGTTCACTTAATTATCGTTTCTTCAGTTCCTAATAGTATTATGTACATTGTTTTATTTGCTCCATATGTACTTTATAAACCCTATCATTTTTTTAAGCATGAAAAACCATATTATCAAAATTTAAGAAATAAAATTATGAAAACAACACCGAAGGAGAATGAATAAAATATGAGTTTGGTAGAAAAAATATTTTTTAATAAGCAAACAGACGAAAAAACAATTGAAAAGGTCATCATCGATGACCAGGTTCATTATCTTCATCTTATATTTCCAAAAGGAGAAGGACTTCCAATCCACCAATCAAACGCAAACATGTATATGACAGTCATTCGGGGTGTGTTATCAATTGGACTAAATAATCAAGAAACCCAATTATATACAATAGGAACTGTTCTTAACATTCCATGTAATACAACAATGAATGTTCGCAATGAAAATGATGCAATTTTAGAACTAATCATTGTAAAAACCCCTGTTCATGGTAAAAGCTGTATCTAAATAATTAAAACACTCGAAAACTTGAAGTGATAAGGAATTTGGCAACAAATCAAAAACGAGGAATACTTTCAATCAAATAAAGATAAATATGAAAGCTGTTTTCGATAGCATTAATAACAATCAAAGCTTTAAAAAGAGAAAATTTTAAACTGAACCCCAAAAAATAGACTTCAAATAAAAAAAGTCTATTTTTTTTCTTTCTATGATGGCTCGTATAAAAAAAACTATTCATCGATGAGTTGGATATATTCCTCTAAAATCTTGAATATATATCTCTTTTGTTTCTTTTAATTTTTTTATCTCCATTTCTCAATTATAGTATTAGTGCTATAATGAAAGTATAATTTATACAACATAAAAATTATTTGGATGAATAGGTCGTGATTGTTCGTATTTGCTTTTTTCATGCTTTAATAATTACTCAATGATTTCTTGGTCATGTTTTATATTTTTTAGAACCGTTTCGTTTATCTATTTCAAGCAAACAGATACGATTCAGGTAAAGGAGAAACCAATGTCAAAAATCATTAAGAATGTCTTTATTGTATTTATCCTTTTCTCAATTTTTGCTTGCAATAACAACAACAACAACACAAATCATGAAGAAGGCACTTTAATGGATTCCTGTTACGGGCATTCCAATTTCGTAGTCGTCAATGGCGTATGTATCGTTACCAATGAAACGCTTGAAGATTCTATTCAAATTACCGATGAAGAAAAAGATACAATCTATTCCGGAAGTATCGAGCTGATGGAAGATTACGTCGCAGACCTGTCTGATTCGGTAGGCCTTGCAGTCATTCCAAGATCAACCTATGAAGAATCCACGACACATTTATTGCGTTATACCCCAAACGATTTAGACGAGTTATTATCTGTCACAATGACCGAAGATACTGAGAATATTATCGTCAAATTGACGGAAGAAGGCTATTTCGAAGAAGTAGATTTCACCGATGAAGCAGGGGAAAATATAGACATCACCGCTAATCCCCTGGCTTTACAAATATACGGAGACTATACACTGATTATCTTTGAAGTAATTTCTGAAGACAATGAGGAAGAGGAAACCGCCTTTAGCTTAAAAGTCAATCATTCACTCAATTCCGGCGGAGTATATCTGATTCATAATGCCAGTGGTAAGATGTTTGCGACAAGAGAAGTTCATTATAAAGAAAACGTATATACCGAAACAGTCTCTTCGACGCGAACCATCAATCTCTCGGTAACTCTCAACGAACCAGTTTATGAGAAAAAAAGCATTATCAGAGTTGATGAATTCGGAATTCCTGTGAAAGATGCTTATGGCAATGTTATCTATGACGAAGTATTAGTTCAAATTTTAGACGATGACGGAAATCCATTGATTTTTACCGAAGGACCGATTCAAACCGAGATTAAGTCTCTTCCAAAAGTTGAGTATTATCAAGTAGTGGTTTATGATGAAGAAACGCAACAGCAACTCACGACAATTGTGTCCCGAAATGTCCTGGATACAAACGGGAATCTGATTTATGAAAATCAAGAAGTGGCGGTCTTAGACAACAATGGAAATCCAGTCTACAAGAATGAATTTGAAGTTAGTCTGGAGATAAAAGAATTCACCAATATCACCCACACAATCTATGAGGCAACGATTACCAAAAATCCATTGTCGCAGCTCGCCGACAACCTCGTTAGCAATATTATGACAGATTACAATCATTGGAATTATAACAGTCTTCAGGAATATGTGATATCAGGGTGGGGATTCGCAATTGCAGAAGGAGATTTGTATTTTATTAAACGAGTTGAGACCGGGACTATTTCTCAAAGTTATATTGTTCATATGTATTTCGATGAAGAAACCAACGAAATAGTGCTTGAGGACTACCTGAATTTGACTCTTGCAGGATTCGTCAATTCGATTATTGCACTTGATCCAAACACCGGAACGGTTTTCAGTTTGGATCAATATCAAACTCGGAACGTAAAAGTATATTCACCGGATTTTGGAATGAAAACAATCGCTAACTCTGAAAAATTTCGCATTGTTATCTTCCCTGATGGTCATTTATTCTTTTATACGGGCATAACAGAATACTCGCAAGCATACGGATATTCAACTTTGATTCTCTATTCGATTGATTCATCGGGAAATTTGATATCAAATTATCTTGAATTGGGTATGTATGAAGAAAGATGTGTTAATGATACCCTTACGGATGCAGTATCGAGTAGTACTATACTTGATGAGTATGGAAATGCCTATTATTCAGGATCGGCCCATGGGATAAATTTACTGCTTCATTATAAAGACTTATTAATTGATAAAGCCACTTTTCAACTTACCTCAATCAGCGAATTTGATTCGAGTCGTCCCGCATGTGCATCCGATTCTTGTGGGTATCAAGTGACTTACATTATTCTGGACTCAGAAGATGAAGTTCTTGGAATCGTTGATGCAATCATGACTGTTTCTTTAGGTGAGGCGGCGCCAGCTTACGAATACGTTTATCGTGTTGGTGATAGCGGAGTGACTCTCTCCTATACGGGAAATAATGCTACCTATGATAATTACAGTTTTTTGGTTAACTTAAGAATTGCTGATGACAGTCAGGTCGGCTATACTAATCTAGGTCCTTTTGAGATAATTTTCAACAATGGAAGTCCATTGTTCGATATGATTACTATTGAAAGCGGCTCAATTCCTTATTCGTTCGAAGACTCAATACGCTGTAAATCAAGCGCTGGGTGCATTATTAACACCTATAATCTTATCGTTCTTGATGAATTAGGAAATGAATATGATTTGCCAAGCATTAATACTGGCTATCTACCTGTTCTCTTTCATATTGGCGATCCTCTCCCACTAGGAGAATTTACCGCCACATTTACTTTGAAAGATCCAATTTATCAAACCACATACGCAAGCATTAGTAATTTATTCGGTGAACTGATTATGATTAATGATAACACTTTTTACGTACTTGACAGTTACTCAAATTGGTCGACATATAGTATCATTATCCAGCGTAACGAAGAAAACGGAACGTATAAAGCATTCAGTACAAATCTTAATTTTGCCGGTGAATTCATTGTTTCGGGGAATTCGATTATCGTTATTAACGACGATCGCGATGCAATCTATCGCTATACACTGAATCCAATAAAATCAACCGACGGATTTTTCTATTTCGACATGGTTAATCTAGCTGAGTCATTACAGATTAATGCCATAGATAAATTGATTGTTGATTATGATGGATCCATCTATTTCGTAGGTGTCAACGCTTTTGTCCAGAGCATAACAGGTACTATTTCTGCTGAGGGTATTGTAACTATAGATACCGAATATATTGAACATGAAATCATTCGAGTAGCCCCAATTAATTAAATGGTGAACCTTATCTCTTTTTGTGTTTTTGAATTACTTTTAAAGGTATTGTTAGCGTCAAAGAAAGAGTTAAATCGGATTGGATAGTTTCGAATAAGTAATAATTATATTACTAGAATAAATTAGCTAACGAATGAAGATGATTATTGATTAAGGAAAATGGTTTATATATTGAAAAGGGGTTTGATGATAATTGAATAAATGGCTTAGTATAACAGCATTACTCTCAACAACCATATTTGCAATAATAATGATATTAGCTTATGCAGGTACAAATTTTACTTTATTTATTACGAGTGTTATTGACATATTTGTGCTTCCATTTTTTTTCTCATAATTATTTCTCTTGTGTATGCTGTTTTTAAATGGATTAAAAATAAAGACAAAAGTAGTCTCAAATATATGATATATTCGTTCATTTCCTTTATAATAACCGGTGGAATTATTATATACACGATTTGGCAGTATGGAGTTTCAATGAGCAATTTTGATTAATAAGATGCAATGATTTTATCTCCAGCATTCTTTTTATAACCGATTGATACGATTAGAAAATTATCTACAGGAAAGAAGATAGAACATGAAGAAAAATATTATTGAATTAGTTTTGTTAGCAATCATTTATTTTTTATTAGGAGTAGCTATATTCTTTTTTGAATCCGAAGTATTGTTTACCCTTCATGATTTTACAATCTCTGATCGATTGATACTCAATCAGATCAATTTGATTTTGTTTGTTTCTATGGGAGTAATTTTGCTACTGGTTTCGTCAATTGTTATGTTTCGGAAAAAGAATATGACAAAATCATCTTGGATATTATGGGTAATAAGAATTGTACTCGTTATAAGTATTTCTGTTTACTGGTGCGTGCAACTCCAGTGGAAATAATCCTCACATTGAGTCTTTATTACCAGCATTTTCCGTTATGTAATCCACATAAAACGAAACTAAACTCATGAACGCTGGTTTATTCTTAGTTTAAGACACTTAGTAGAAGAATTATAGCCCATTTGGGCTTTTTTCATATGCTGAGACTAGGACTTGTCTCTGAGTCTTATCTCTTTTAGAGGTTTGATTTTTTTAATTCTCGCTGTACTCTAAACTAAAATAAGTATTATAATTAAGTTAGAGGAAGTGAAATTATGAAACTGGCTGTAAAGATCTGTAAGTTTTCGGTTATTTTGCTAGGGGCTTTCATTATTTTAATGTCTTTTGATTCATTCGATGGGACTGATTCTTTTTGGGGAGTGTTGTTGGAATTTCTAATTAATTCTCTTCCGGGTATTTTTATAATCGTCCTCATACTTATTCTTTGGAAAAAAGAACTAATTCTCGGTGTCATCTTATTAGTACTCGCTATCTGTTTGTTCTTCCTGTTCAAGTTTTATAGAAATGATTTTGAAAATTGGCTGACGATGATTATTGTTGAAGTACCTCTTTTAACTGCGGGGATTTTGTTTACTACGTATCATCTTAAACATCAAAGGTTCATTAAAAAATGAGAATGATGGTTTCTTAAAATTATCGTCATTAAATTTTTACAAGATGGAAAAAAGAGTAACGAATGTTATTATCAATCATCTGAAATGAGTTATAACTATATCATTGAGGTAATTTCATAACTCTTTTTCATTATGGATTGTCGTTTCGCTGGTTCAATCTCAATCTTTGCCATCATTTTGCCTGATATTTAGCCATTTAAAGGGCTTTTTATTTTTTTTTGATCAATTATTCAAAAATAACAATAGTTATCGGATATTCTCTAATGTATTAATTTTATATCTCTTTCAGAATATGTTTGATATAATAACGAATAACACGTTTATATTTTTCTTAAAGGAGCTTCATGTATGAATAAAAACGACTTGGGTAAGAAACTTGCTTTTGCATCCGCCGATATTTTTGGCGGCGGATCATTCAATATCATTAATTTCCTCTATCCCGGATTTTTAGCTATCACAGTAGGAATCAGCCCTTACTGGATTGGGGTCATCGTATTGCTTGCGAGAGTCTGGGATGCGATTACCGATCCACTGATGGGTCATATCTCCGATAGAACCGAATCCAGACTCGGTAAAAGAAGACTGTATTTAGTTATTGCTTCTCCGCTTGTTTTACTATCAATGTATCTTTTATTCTTTCCATTCTCATTTTCATCAACCGCATTAAGGGTTGTTGCTGTACTATTATCTTATCTTGTTTTTACTACCGTGCAGACTTCTGTCATGATTCCTTATTACTCCTTATCGAGTGAAATCAGCAGCGATTACCAGAAACGCGCATCCTATAATTCATACCGATTAGGATTTTCAATCTTCTCATCGATTTTATGCGTAGCGGTACCTGGTATCATTATTGGTTTATTTGAAGATGATGCTGTCGGATATCAGGTGATGAGTTTATCGTTTGGACTCCTTTTTGGTTTATCGGTTCTGATGACCGGGTTATTTGCCAGAGAAGAAATCCAGACGCCAAAAGTCAAAAGCAAGTTATCAATCAAAGAACTCGTTAAACCGCTAAATTTAAAACCGTTCCGTCAGTATTTAGGTATGTTCTTAGTATTGCAGCTGTCGATGGCTGTCATGAGCGGACTGTTTTTCTTTTATATTGATTTCTATGTTGTAAAAAGTGAAACGGCTTTAGGATACTCTTCAATCGTAGGGTTAATCTCTGCTGCTTTAATGTTTTCGATGCAGATTGTCGCTTTACCGGTTTATATTAAGATGATTCAAAAGAAAGGCAAAACCTTTGCCTATCGTTTCGGAGGAATTTTCTGGATTATCACCGCACTTCTGATTATGTTCATTCCTGCCGATGTTAATCCGGTAATTATCTATCTTTTAGCTGCGTTTATGGGATTTGGTATTTCTGGTCCCGGACTTGTTCCTCATACGATGTACGGAGATGTTGTCGATGCGGGCCAATTGAAATTCAATGACCGCTTAGACGGACAGATGAGTGGGTTTACAAACTTCATTAACAAAATCGCTCAGGCGGTTGGATTAGCTTTCGTTATGTTCTTAATTGGATTAGCGGGATTCAAAGAAAAACCGCTTGGAGGAGATCCGATTTTATCGCAACCGGATTCGGCTTTATTAATGATTCGGTTAATTATGTCGCTCACTCCGCTGATATTTATGAGTATAGGAATTTATATTTCGTATAAATACAAAATTGACGCTTTAAAACAAAAAGAAATCACTTTAGCAATCAATGCTCCATCAGAAGTAAAAGAAGCACTGATCAGCGAGCTCTAAACTTATGAAAAAACCAAATATTATCGCTTCGTTTGTATTGGGTGGGTTAATAAAAATATTTTCCTTTTTTAAGGGTCAGAGAATCATTAAGAAATGTTCGATAAAAGGTCCCGCAATCGTCTTATCTAATCATACTTCGTTTTATGATTTTGTTTATACAAACGCTGCATTATATCCCAGAAGAGTAACCTATTTAGCTGCCAAAAAAATGTTTTACGAAAAGGGTTTGGGATTCTTTTTGAGATTAGCGCGGGCAATACCGAAAAGTCTAATGCAGTCTGACCCGATAGCGACCATGAACGCTTTCAGAATATTAAAGAAAAATGGCATCATTTCGGTCTTTCCCGAAGGTCAGATATCTCCTTCAGGCAGATCATTAAAGCCAGCTTTTTCAATCGCTAAATTCTTAAAAAAAGCCAAAGTTGACGTCTATATCGTCAAACATATGGGCGCCGGATTAGTCAATCCTCCGTGGTCTAAAAAGACCTTTAAAGGCCGAATCGAAACCATCAAAGAATTGATTATTTCAAAAGAAGAACTGTCAGATTTATCAATAGAAGATATTTACAGAATCGTTTGCGATAAACTGTTTTATTCATCGTCAGAAGATAATAAAATCAAACGTTATTCCTATAAATTAAATGACATCAGTAATCTCGAAAACGTCATCTATCAGTGTCCTGAATGCTTACATGAAGGTCTTAAAGCAGATATACACGAATTGATTTGTCCTGTTTGTCATCATCACTTGGTTTATGATGAATTTGGACTTATAAATAACCAGGGATTAGATGAATTATTTTCTAGACAGGAAGCCCGAGTCAGAAAACAGATCGATGATACTTCGGACTACTCAATCTTTGGATCAGCTCGCGTCATGTCGTTTAGGAATCAAGAATTAGTTTTCGTCGGTCAGGGAATTCTCACGATTTCGAAAGACGGTTATCTTTTTGAAGGAATCATCGACGGCGAACAAATAAAATTAACTTTCAGCGCCGTTAATATTCCGTCGTTACCTTCCGATATCGGCAGAAATATCCAGATTTATGACGGTAATCAGATCTATCAGTTTGAAATGGATAATAAGTGGCTCCCCACGAAGATGGTTCATGCTGGCGAGTATCTTTATGAACTCAGCCAGAAAAAATAAGATAGATTATTAAAAACGGTTTATAATATAGTTAATTAAGGTATCGATATTGGTGTGTTTGAAAAACACACTAAAAGAAGGACTGCCTTATCAAACTTTTATAGTTATAAATATGATTATACTGAATTCTAGGAGGATAACGATGATTAAACTAGAACATCTGACCAAATATTATAAAAAACATGCACGGGGAATTATCGATGTTTCTTTAGAAATCAAAAAAGGTGAAATCTTTGGATTTATAGGTCCTAACGGAGCAGGAAAGTCGACGACAGTCAGAACCCTGCTCAATCTGATTTTTCCTTCAAGCGGAACAGCAACCATCGAGAAATTAGACTGCGTTCATGATACAATCGCCATCCGCAAAATCGTTGGATACATACCCAGTGAAGTATCGTTTTATGGCGATATGTACGTTCACGATTTTATTCGGTATGCCTGCCGTTTTCACGGTAACGTTAATCAGCGTTATTTAGATAGCCTTGTTGGAAAGTTAGAGTTAGATACATCGAGGAAAATAGAAGACTTATCATTCGGGAACAAGAAGAAAGTAGCGATTGTCGCTGCACTTGCGACACATCCCAAAATACTGATTTTAGATGAACCGACTTCTGGATTAGACCCCCTCATGCAGACAGTGTTTTTCCAGTTATTAGAATTTGAAAAGAAAAAAGGAACGACTATTTTCTTTTCTTCTCATAATCTCAGTGAAGTTCAGAGAATCTGCGACCGAGTCGGAATCATCAAAGAAGGAAAACTTATCAAAGTTGAAACGATTGATGATATCATGAAAACGAGGGCTAAAACCGTTCGAATTAAAACTCAGGATGTCATTGAACCAACCGCTGAAATGATTAATTTCGAAAGAATCAACGGTTATGTATCTTTCGTATATACCGGTGAGATGACACCGCTTGTACATCTGATATCTACGCTTCATCTTGATGATGTGACGATTACCGAACCCTCTTTAGAAGAAATCTTTATGCATTATTACGAACGGGAGGAAGTAAAATGAAAATCATGATGATTTCCGAATGGAAAAGAAGTTTAAAAAGCTTAATTCTTTGGACGGCGATTGTTTCAGGCTTGGTAGCGCTGATGCTCATGCTTTATCCCACTTTTAAAGATGCTTTTTCCGAGATGGAGAATTTCCTTGCGATTTATCCTGAAGCGTTTTTAGAAGCCTTCGGTTTAGGCGAGGGCGGACTTGATATGAGTGACTTTTATGGATGGTTTGGTGTAGAAGGTTATCTTTTTGTGAATTTAATCGGTGGAAGTTATGCGGCTATATTGGGCGGTTCAATTCTCTCAAAAGAAGAAGATGACAAGACCATTGAGTTTTTATTAAGCAAACCGATCAGCCGTGATGCGATTCTGTTTGGCAAAGCCATTGTCGTGGCGATTAATTTATTGTTACTCAATACTGTGGTTGCTATTGTACTGCTCATCGCATTTACCATATACGGCGATTTAAACGTCCCCGTTTGGTTATTATTCTCATATGCACCGTTTTTACTCCAAATGATATTTGCGAGTTTATCGTTCTTAATCAGCGTTTTTATTACCAAATCAAGAAAAGTAATCAGCACCGGTTTAGGAATTGTCATTGGACTCTATGTCGTCGATCTTATCAGTAAACTGACAGATGAATTCGAGTATCTGAAGTATTTTACCCCATATGAGTACATCAACGCCGTAACGATTGTAAACGATGAAATGATTAAGCCGCTATACTTATTGATATCTTTAGCATTGATTGCTATTTCTTTCATAACCGCGTGGTTCTTTTACCGAAAAAAAGATATTACCGCTTAAAACAATCATAATTCTTTAAAATCCCGATTATCGTTAGCGATAACGGGATTTTTCTATTGATAAAATGGATTATCTTCTACCAAATCAAAATAATTACGTTATAATAAATCAGATAGAGTCTTTTCTTTAAAAAAGAAAAGTAAATTTATGAAGGGATGTAGTGTACTCACTACGTTATGCGAATGAAAAAAATATTAATAGCATTAATGGCTTTTCTTATTGTCGGATTAGTGGGTTGTACTGATAAAACTGAAACCACAACGACTAAGGAATCCACAACAACTACCACAACCACTTTGCCTGATGATGAGATTTCAACCGTTTCAGGCGTTGAGAATAAAACAATTGCGGTCGGTCATTATTTTGATCCTATGGCTGATGTTCAGGCTCTTTCTGCCTATGGAACTGACATATCTTCTCATATGACCGTAAACGGTTATGTCGATTATGGAACTGTCGGAACATATTCTTTATCCTATGATTTACTCTTTAATGACGATACTTTTCATAAAACCGTTGATATAACCGTTGCGGATATCGCTTTTTCCCCAGTTTCCGGTTCTCGTCCGGTTCTCTATAATGCTTTGACAGAGATAGGAAGCGGTTCAGTCATGAGCGGTAGTGATTCTACCATCGCTCATCCAATTAATCCATCAAACCTTCAAAGTTCGCTTTTACAAACAGCCGTTCCCTCAAGCAGTTGGTGGACGAGCCTTTTAGTACAAAATCAGGGCGGAGGAAACGGACTTTATACCAATCCGCTTCGCGTTGCCTTTTACAACGAAGGATTAGAAATTACGAATCCTCTTGATGGCTTTGTTCAATACTGGAATCCGGACGGTTATCAGACCATTGCACAGTTTCCGATTGCATTAAAAGATACTTATCTTCGTTCTACTAATTTAAATGCATCGTATATCACCGAAGTGATAGATTATTCTCCTTCATTGGTAAAGGTTGCGATGAAGAATAGCAAATCCGCAGTTGACGAAGTTGTCTTAACGCTGGTTCAGGGCTCTCCTTATGTTTTTGCGGAAACGAAAGACAAAGCAGCGTTAACTTACCGGATTGATGCATCGGTATCTGTAAATTACTACGATTTAAATGGAAATTTGATTTCAGGTAATTCTCATACCGGCGATGGTATAGTCGTTGAATTAGTACACCGTCATTCCGGATATGACTGTACGCCTCCGGCTAATGTCGGACAACCAGAATATACCGATAAGTTTTATTTGATTAATACCCCAAAAGATTCTACTTTCACTATCGGCAATCATCTGATTTCAATGACTTTAAATGGAGGCAATTATATTTCGGTTGCGCCAATCAACGATTTATCGGAAACCTCGTTTTATCATCAGCACGGTTACGCCATGATAACTGACAGCGTTATCGATTATCATATCGATTACAAGAACAGCTTCGTCACGACAGATTATCGGTTCAGAACACAAATTCTGAACGATGATTTTTCTTCGCAGCCGGCCATAGCGCTTATGCCTCATCATTACCGTTACAGCGATGCATCATTTACGGATTATCAGTTCCGTACCGTTCGTGGAACTTTAAAAGTGATGACTGAAAAATCATTTCAGACCGAACTCTCTTTTAACGGTTTATTACCAGGATATACTTTGCCAGAAAACGGTGAATTTTCAAATTCATTAACGGAAACGTATCTGAATTATCTGGATGATGAAATCGATCCATCCGACTTAGGCAACTTTTATAATGACGAAGGACCTTACTGGAACTCAAAAGCCTTATATCCGCTTTCTCAGGGAATTATTATTGCTGATCAGTTAGGCAATGATAATCTTAAGCAATCCTTCATTAACAAGCTTTCTGCTTTACTGACCGACTGGTACACTTACAGCGGAACCGCAGATGACCGCTATTTATATTATAATAACTCATGGGGGTCGGTCTATTATTCAAACGATGATTTCGCTACCGCTTCAACGTTAAGCGATCATTCCTTTACCCACGGCTATTTGATCTATGCATCGGCTGTTTTAGCGATGTATGATCAAACGTTTCAGACGCAGTACAAAGATATGGTGAATTTGTTATTAAATGACTATATGTACCCAATAAAAGATTCAGCGAATTTTGCTTATTTGCGGAATTTCGATCAGTGGGCCGGACATTCATGGGCACACGGCTTCGGCACTTTCGCGGAAGGGAATAATTTAGAATCTACAAGCGAAGCTTTAAACTCATGGAACGCAGGTTATTTGTGGGCGCTAGCGACTAACGATACAGCACGAATGGAAGCGGCTATATATGGTTTCGCTACAGAACTAAGCGCGATTAAAGAATACTGGTTTGATTACAGTGATGAAAACTGGGATCTGAAATTCGGAGATTACACCGACGTTGCAGGGATGGTCTGGGGCGGTAAACACGATTATGCGACGTGGTTCGGCCCAAATCCAACCTTCATTTATGGAATTCAGTGGCTGCCGACAGGTGAATATTTAACGAACTATGCATTAACCGATTCCGATTATACGAAATTCAGTTCGATATACTCATCCTATTTAGAGACGAAAAATTCAGTTATCGATACATGGTATAGCAATATGTGGGCCGTTCAGGCCATCATTAATCCTAACATCGCGATTAATGCGTTTGACGCCAATCTTATTCTGAATGATGATTACCCGGCAGAACTAACGGGAACATACTGGATGATTCATGCGCTTGACTCGCTTGGAAGAAGAACAACAGATGTATGGATGGAACTTGAGATGGGCGTTGCTTCTTCAATTTATCAAAATGAAGAAGGCGGCACCGTAGCGATGGTATGGAATAGTTCTGATGAAGCAGTTACAGTGAATTTCTACAATCAGAACGGACTTGTTTCTTCACAAACGATTCCTGCCAGAACGTTCATGAACGTTGTAATATAAAGTCATAATTAATAAATGTGAAACAATTCTAGTATTTTGTTTCACATTTTATTTTATAAAAATTGAAATACGAGGTATCAAAGGTAAATTTTTTACTATAGAACAATTAATAAAATTTATTATCCTTAGAACAAGATAAAATTCAGACTTAAAGCCCTTTTTTGGGCTTTTTCATCCTATTTTTAAGGTTTCTTGATGTTTTGTTAGATATTTTCTCATTACGACTTTTTATCCATCTCGATTAAGTTTTACTTGCTGTAATACATGTGATATAATCAACATATAGGTTATTTATTATTGTGTCGTAATTTAGGCTATATGCTAATACGATTATAAACTTTTATCTGTTCTTGAAACAACTACCGAATACTACAAGAAGATAATTTTAGAGGAAAAGAATATGGTTGAAAAATTAAACGTTAAAGCTGAAAAAGAAAAATTGATCGCAAACATAAGTTCTTTGGTAATATATATCATTTCCGCTATTTTATTTTCACTTTCAATCGTTTTTACTGATTTATTATTCGCTGCGCCCCGAGAATCAAAATTACTATGGGCTGTGATTTCCATTACTTTAGCGCTTTTGGAATGGAGTACGGCAGTTATCGGATTTTACTCCTATATTTTTGCTTTTAAATATGATGCAAAAAAATCAATAATTTTCGTTGCTGTGTGTTATTTTCTGTTAATCATCGGAATTCTTTCATTCTATCTTGTGATTAAAATAATGCCTTAAATTTGATTCAAATAAAACTTTGTTTTAAGTAAAACCGCCATTTAAATTATGGCGGTTTTTTTATTATATTGTTCTGATTTTTAATTGTTTTTTATGTCAAAAAATCTCCATGTTTAGGAATAAATAAGCTCAGTCATTACCTAAAATCAAAAATGATTGTTTGTTTCTTATTCAAAAACGTATCCATTAAGTGTTGACAAATAGATTTGATACGAGTATGATATTTGAGAACGAAACTTTGATATTCAAACTAAATTTAATTTTCGTTCAGAAAGGACAATCAAAGGATGATATTCGAAAAAGTAAAACAAATGATTTCTAAAGAATTTAGCGTTGATGCGACAAAATTGACGAGAGATACCCGTCTTGAAGAAGATCTCAATATCGATAGTTTGGATGCCGTTGAACTCGTGATGAAATTAGAAGATACATTTGGCGTCAGTATTTCTGACGACACCGCACAATCATTTAAAACCGTCGGTGAGATTACAGATTTCGTCACCGAAAATGTTGAAGCATAACTAAAAAAGGATAGTGAATCTATCATGACTATGAAAGAAATAATGCAACTCATCAAAGACTTTGAAAATTCTAATCTCACTTCGCTGGAATTAGAATTTGATAATATAAAAATCAAACTGACAAAACACGATCCTCATGCACAATCACTTCCTCCTCAGGTTAGTGTTACACAACCTGCGGTTAACCCTGTACAATTAACCAAAGACTCTTCAAGCCATATCTGCATTCCGATTAAATCACCGCTCGTCGGTACCTATTACGCTTCCGCTACTCCAAATGGAGAACCTTTCGTTTCGGTTGGACAGCTTGTTAAAAAAGGTGATACGGTTTGTATCATTGAAGCGATGAAAATCATGAATGAAATTACTTCTCCGGTCAGCGGTGTCGTTGAACGCATTGACGTTATAAACGGTCAGGTCGTGGGGTATGATCAGGTTTTAATTACGATTCACACCGGTGAAAGCCGTGGCGAATAAAATCCTGATTGCGAACCGTGGGGAAATTGCCGTTCGGATTATCCGTGCATGTAAAGAACTGGGAATTCCTACGGTTGCTGTCTACTCATTAGCCGACAAAAATTCTTTGCATGTGAAGATAGCTGACGAAGCTATCTGCATAGGTAGAGAATTAAGTAAAGATTCTTATTTAAACTATAACAGCGTATTAAGCGCTGCGATATCAACCGGATGCAATGCCATTCACCCCGGATATGGGTTTCTCTCTGAAAACAGTCACTTCGCAGAAATGGTCGAAAGATGCAATATTAATTTCATCGGTCCCTCTTCAAAGCTTATTTCGCTTTTAGGAGATAAAGCAACCGCAAAAAAAATCGCAAAAGAAGCGGGTGTACCGATTGTAGATGGCAGCGACGGTATCATTGAAAATGTCGAAGACGGAAAAAATGTTGCGCGAAAAATCGGATATCCCGTTATGATTAAAGCTTCAAGCGGCGGAGGAGGAAGAGGAATCATCATCGTCCACACCGAAGAAGCGTTTGTTTCTGCGTTCGAAAGAGCCTCTTTGGAAGCAGAATCTTCTTTCGGTGATAAATCGCTTTATATTGAAAAGTACATTGAAAAACCTCATCATATTGAAATTCAGATTATCGGTGACAAACAGGGAAATATCGTTCACTTAGGTGAAAGAGATTGTTCCATCCAGAGACGCAATCAAAAAATCATTGAAGAATCTCCTTCATCTTTTATCTCCGCACAACTGCGAAGAAAACTGTGCGCAGCTTCAATTAAACTAGCAAAATCGATTAATTATTATAGTGCTGGAACGATGGAATATTTAGTCGATAATTCAGAGAATTTCTATTTTATCGAAATGAACACCAGAATTCAGGTCGAACATGGCGTAACCGAATCGGTAACGGGAATTGATTTAATCAAAGAACAAATCCGGATTGCTTATGGCAATTCGTTGTCTTTTAAACAACTTGATGTTTCATTCAAAGGTCATTCGATTGAAGCCAGAGTCTGTGCGGAAGATCCGGATAACTTTTTCAGACCGACTCCTGGTTTAATCACAAACGTCGTATTTCCCGGAGGACCCGGTATTAGAATCGATACGCATATTTATTCTAATTACGAAGTAACTCCTTATTATGATTCTTTGCTCGCAAAAATCATTGTTTTTGCGCCGAACAGAAGAGATGCTATCCGCAAATTGCGAGCGGCGATTGAACAATTCGTCGTAGAAGGTATCAAAACAAATATAGAATATTTATATTTAATTATGCATCAGCCTGATTTTGTAAAAGGGCAGACTGATACCGGATTTATTACAAGGATGAATCAAACGATAGAAGGTGAACGAAATGCCGGAGTTTCTCGATGATCGACAGGCAAAACTCAATTCTTTTCGTAAAAACGTTTTAAAAAAAGATACTTCAAGTATTCCTCATAATATCCCCGAAGGAATCTTCGTCCAGTGTGAAGGCTGTCAGACAGCTATTTATCAGCCTAAGCTAGATGAACTTAACGGCGTTTGTCCACACTGCGGGTACCATTCAAAAATCAGCGCTTCAAAACGTCTTTCTATCATTCTCGATAAAAACAGTTTTAAAGAAATCGATCATTCGATGACTTCTTTAAACCCTTTAGAGATGCCTGAATATCAACAGAAACTTAAGAACGCTACCGATTCTACTTTGATGAATGAAGCATTTGTTTCAGGGACAGGAAAAATTGATGGCATAAAAGTTGCGGTTGGTGTATTAGATTCAGCATTTATGATGGGATCGATGGGTTCTGTCGTCGGTGAAAAAGTGACGAGACTTATCGAAATAGCAGCGAAGAAATCTTTACCGCTCATCATTTTTTCAGCTTCCGGAGGAGCGAGAATGCAAGAAGGCATTATATCGTTAATGCAAATGGTTAAAACTTCGGCCGCATTAGCCCGGTTCTCTGAAAAAAAAGGATTATACATTAGTGTATTAACCAATCCGACCACCGGTGGGGTTGCGGCCAGTTTCGCTTCTTTAGGCGATATCAATATCGCGGAGAAATCGAGTTTAATCGGTTTTGCAGGACCCAGGGTCATCAAGCAAACCATTAAACAGGATTTACCTGACGGATTTCAAACCGAAGACTTTCAGTTAAAACACGGCCAGGTTGATTTGATTCTGGAACGAAAAATGATGAAATCAACTTTATCACAATTGCTCAAATGGCACAAGAAAGACGGTGCTAAATCATGATGGATATTCAAAACAGCGCCTGGGAGATTGTCCGTTTAGCGCGTCATCCGAAGCGACCGACGAGTAAAACTTTAATTAAAGAATTATTTCCTGATTTTATTGAATTACATGGCGATAGGTTATATGGCGATGATCCGTCTATCATTGGCGGGATTGCATCATTCAACGAAAAACCGATCACTATCATCGCTCAGGAAAAAGGCGTTACGACTGATGATAAAATATACCGCAATTTCGGTATGGCTCATCCCGAAGGATACCGAAAAGCCTTAAGACTGATGAAACAGGCGGAAAAATTCCGCCGTCCAATCTTCTGTATTATCGATACACCTGGAGCATACCCGGGAATCGGCGCAGAAGAAAGAGGACAGGCCGGTGCCATCGCCACTAATTTACGGGAAATGAGTCAAATCACCGTACCGATTATTACGGTTGTTTTGAGTGAAGGCGGAAGCGGTGGAGCTTTAGGAATTGGCGTTGGCGACAGCGTCTGCATGTTTGAAAACAGCATTTATTCGATTCTTTCTCCCGAAGGATTTGCTTCAATACTCTATAAAGATTCTAGTAAAGCCGCAGAAGCCGCTGCTTTAATGAAGTTAACGGCAGCCGACTTATTTCAGCTTGGTGTCATTGATAAAATTATCTTAGAAGACGTAGGTCTTCATATTAATTATCAGACAGGCTTTAACCATTTAAAAAATCATTTAGAAAGTGAATTATTCCGGTTATCATCATTTTCACCAGAGAAACTGCTTGAAAACCGATATTTAAAATACCGAAACATCGGTCAATATCATATAGAATAAGGAGTTTACTAGCTTGAATACGCTTATAAAAGTTATTTCAACCGGAAGATATGTTCCGAATAAGATATTATCGAATTCCGATTTAGAAAAAATCGTCGATACCTCATCAGAATGGATTGAAACAAGAACCGGAATTATTAACCGTCACATCGTGGAATCAGAAACAACAAGCGATATGGCAGCTAACGCTGCACTATCGGCTATTAACAAAATCGGATATGACGTCGAAAAAATCGATTTAATTATTACCGCAACGATTTCAGGTGACCAGCAGACCCCGTCAACGTCAAATTTTATTCAGGAAAAAATCGGGTTAGCTCACAAGCATATCATGGCATTTGACGTTAACGCCGCCTGTACCGGTTTTATCTATGCGCTTGAAGTTGCTTCTACGTTGTTACAGACGAATAAGTTTCAATCCGCTCTTGTTATCGGGGCTGAAACTTTAACAAAACTCGTCGATTATACCGACCGTAATACCTGTGTTTTATTCGGTGACGGCGCTGGAGCGATGATTATTGAAAGAGGAGACGATCAGGCCTATTTTAATTCTTCTTCGTATCCTGATAAAGAACTCGTCTTAACCGTTAAAAACAACAGAATTTCCATGGACGGGAAAAAAGTTTATGCTTTCGCCGTTAAGGTAGTAGAAGAAAGCATTAATAAAATATTATCTTTAGCAAACTTAAAACAAGAAGACATCGATATGTTTATCCCTCATCAGGCGAATATCAGAATTATTCAGTCGGTATCGAAATCCATGGATATTCCGATGGAAAATTTTTTCATCAATATCCGTGATTATGGCAATACGTCAGCCGCATCAATCATTATTGCGCTAGATGAATATTTAGAACATCACCCTTCCACTGAAAAAAGAAAATTTCTGCTTGCGGGATTTGGTGGAGGTTTCACTTTCGGATCAGCGATTATTACCCTTTAGGAGGAAACAATGAAAAACATTACTGAAATTCTACAAACAAAATATCCTTTGATTCAGGGCGGAATGGCTAATATCGCTAATGCCTTGTTAGCGTCTGCAGTATCGAACGCCGGTGGTTTTGGACTGATTGGCGCCGGAGGTTATGACGCCGAATGGGTCAGACAAGAAATCAGAAAATGTCGTGAATTGACCGATAAACCATTTGGCGTCAATATCATGTTAATGAGTCCGCATGCGAGAGATATCGCAAAAGTCGTAATTGAAGAAAAAGTATCGGTCGTTACGACCGGAGCCGGGAATCCCGGCATTTACATGGAAGAATGGAAAAAAGCCGGAATTAAGATTATTCCGGTCGTTCCAAGCGTCGCATTAGCTCAGCGCGTCGAAAGAGCAGGAGCGGATGCGGTTATAGCGGAAGGCTGCGAATCGGGTGGACATATCGGTGAACTTACGACTTTTGCGTTAGTACCCCAAATCGTCGATAATGTTAAAATTCCGGTTATCGCCGCCGGCGGAATCGCCGATAAAAGAGGCGTCTTAGCAGCTTTTGCTTTAGGGGCGAAAGGCGTTCAGGTCGGAACGGTTATTTTAGCGACGTTAGAGTGTCCGGTTCATGAGAATTATAAACAAATGGTGATTGACGCAAAAGACACATCGACCGTCGTCACCGGAAGACAGACCGGTGCACCGGTCAGGGTATTAAAAAATCCGATGGCCAATCATTATTTATCGATGACGAAAGAAGGAGCGACTTTAGAGGAATTAGAAAAATTAACGCTGGGTTCTTTAAGAAAAGCCGTCTTCGAAGGCGATAAAGAAAATGGTTCTTTCATGGCCGGCCAGATTGCCGGAATGATTAAAGAAATCAAACCGATGAAACAAGTGATGTCTGAGTTGTTTGACGGCGTCGATTCTTACAAAGAGTCTTTAGAGGTCATGTAATCTATGAGTTCGCTTGCCATTCTTTTATCTGGACAGGGGAATCAATATCCGCAAATGACATTAGACTGGATTAAATATGACCCCAGATTAATTAAATATGTCAGAGAAACGTCATCGATTTTCGGGTTTAACATGATGGATATCATTGAAGCGACAGACAATCGCATCAATGATACCTTCCATGCCCAGCCCGCAATCGTATTACATTCGGTTTTAGCTTATCGTATTTTATCATGTGAAACGAAATTAACACCAAAGGCTTTTGCAGGCTTTAGTTTAGGTGAATACAGTGCAATGAATATCGCCAATGTTTTTAATTTTCATGACACGATATCTTTAGTTTTTCAAAGAGCGAAAGCAATGCAGGAATGTGCTATGAAAACACACGGTTCAATGGCCGCAATTATCGGACTTGAAACAAGTATTGTGGAATCAATCTGTGAAGAAGTTACTGCCTTAAAAGGAGTCGTGGTTTGTGCCAATTACAACTATCCCGGACAAATCGTTATCAGCGGTTTAAATGAAGCGGTGACTGAAGTTTGTGAAAAGTGTAAAGAAGCGGGAGCGAAACGGACAATCGTTTTAAACGTTTCCGGTGCGTTTCACTCTCCTCTGATGTCGGAAGCCAAAGAGAAATTAAAAAATGTTTTATCAGTTTATACTCCTCAAAAACCTAACTGTCTGTTATACAGTAACGTCACGGGATTACCTTATCAGAACGATGAATTAATAGATTTATTGCCAAAACATTTAGTATCTCCGGTTTTATTTGAAAAAACAATCAGAGAAATGACTAAACAGGGAATAACCCATTTTTTAGAGATAGGTCCGAAATCGACCTTATCGGCGTTTGTCAAAAAAATCAGTCCGGATGCATTCACCATGAGTTTAGATAAAGTGAGTGATCTGGAAGATGTGAAAGGATGGTTAAGATCACATGGATTCATTCAGTAGAGTTGCGGTCGTTACCGGAGGTGCTAAAGGCATTGGCAAAGCTATTGCCTTAGAATTAGCACGGAATGGTTGCGATATCGTTGTTAATTACAATACAAGTGCGGAAGAAGCTTTAAATTTAGTTGAAGAAATTGAAAAATTCGGACGACATGCGATTGCCGTACAGGCGGATGTCGGTCAATATGAAGACGCTAAAAAATTAATTCAAGCAGCCATCGATCGGTTCGGGGGAATTCATGTTCTGGTTAATAACGCCGGAATTGTCGCTGATAATCTGATGCTCAGAATGTCAGAAGAACAGTTTGATAAGGTGATTAATACAAATTTAAAGGGTGTTTGGAATATGTGCAAACACGCTTTAAAGTACTTATTAAAAGCCGAACACGGCAGAATTATCAACATTACTTCCGTATCGGGAATATTAGGAAATGCCGGTCAAACCAATTACAGCGCTGCCAAAGCTGGCGTTATCGGTTTAACCAAATCATTAGCCAGAGAAATCGCTTCAAGAGGCGTGACGGTTAATGCAGTGGCACCTGGGTTTATCGAAACAAATATGACTCATTCATTACCGGAAGAAACCATTGAATCATGGAAACAGAGCATCCCATTAAAACGGTTTGGTTCTGTTAACGACGTTGCTTACAGCGTTGCTTTTTTAGCCAGTACAAAAGCCGATTATATCACCGGTCATGTGTTGACCGTTGATGGCGGAATTGTGATGTGATAAATATGATGAAAAGAAGAGTAGTCATTACAGGAATGGGTGCCGTTACTTCAGTAGGCAATAATGTCTCCGATACATGGGATGCAGTAGCGTCCGGTAAAAACGGTATTGATTTTATCACTTTATTCGATATTGAAAATTCAAAGATTAAAGTTGCCGGAGAAGTAAAAAACTTTGACCCTCTGAAAGTTATCAACCCCAGAGAAGTCAGAAAACTCGATCGGGTGATTCAGTTTGCTATCTGTGCCGCGCAGGAAGCGTATGATCAGGCTGAATTAACGCCTGAGAGCATTAATCCTTACCGGTTTGGTACCTTCGTCACTTCAGGAATTGGTGGATTAAATACCATCTGGGAAGAATCATCAATCGCCTGTTTAAAAGGAATGGATAGAATGTCGCCGTTTTTTATTCCTAACGCCATCGTTAATCTCATCGGCGGACATATCTCGATTCGTTTTCAGGCGAAGGGACCGAATTTACCGGTCGTTACCGCCTGCTCTGCCGGAACGAATTCCATTGGTGAAGCATTTCGTTATATCAGAGACGGTTATCTGGAGATGGCATTTGCGGGCGGTGCAGAAGCGCCAATCAATATGTTAGGGGTCGGAGGCTTTGCATCTATGAGAGCATTATCTCCAAATAACGAGCCGGCAAATTCATCGATGCCTTTTGATCTGAACCGCAACGGTTTTGTCATGGCTGAGGGTGCGGGCGTGATGATATTAGAAGAATATGAACACGCTAAAGCAAGAAATGCAAATATTTTAGCCGAGGTCGTCGGTTATGGTTCGACGTCAGACGCTTTTCATATGACTGCGCCTGATGAATCGGCTGAAGGCATCTCTGTCTGTATGAAACAAGCGATTGAAGATGCTTTAATCGTTCCTGAAAATATCGGTTATCTCAATGCTCATGGGACTTCAACGACCCTGAACGACAAAATTGAAACCTTAGGTATTAAAAAAACTTTTGGTGAATATGCATACCAATTGTCGATAAGTTCGACGAAATCGATGACGGGACATGCTTTAGGTGCCACGGGAGCGATAGAATCGATTATTTGTGTCGAAGCATTAAAACACCAGTTAATTCCGCCAACAATAAACTATAAAACTAAAGATCCGGACTGCGATTTAGATTACACTCCAAACGTTGCGAAAACGAAAAATATTGATTATGCAATGAATGTTAATCTTGGTTTCGGAGGACAGAACGCCTGCTTAATCTTTAAAAGGTTTGAGGAATAAAAATGAAACTAAATACAGAACAGATTAAACAGATAATACCGCATCGTGATCCGTTTTTATTAGTTGACGAAGTGATCGATTACGTTCCTTTAAAAACAGGAATTGGATTAAAACATGTTCGGGAAGATGAATATTTCTTTAAAGGTCATTTCCCTGAATTTCCGGTCATGCCGGGAGTGTTAATTACCGAGAGTCTTGCGCAAATGGGCGCTATCGTTTTATTATCCGATCCTGATTATACTGGAAAATTAGTATTTTTTACCGGAATTGAAAAAGCTAAATTCCGGAGAAAAGTATTACCCGGAGATACTTTAAGGCTTGAAGTAGAAATCACGCGGATGAGGGGAAGATTTGGCTTTGGATCAGCTATAGCTTATGTTGATAATGATATTGCCTGCGAAGCTTCTTTCTCATTTTCAGTAGGTTAAAACACCGGATATGAGATATGTTTTCGTAATATATAGACAAATTAATGATAAGGAATTAAAATTAGAAAAACACCCTCTAACCGGATTATTAACTTAATCCATTAGCGGGTGTTTTTTATACATTGTATTGTATTTAATTACCAGTTAGAATGACACAACCAGCTATAATGACATATTCGCCTTCAAACCATTTGAGATTTATATAATATGTTCCCGGTTCGTATTGGTAAATAACTGAAGGACCGGCATAATCGATAAGTTCGCCTTTGTCATTGTATATTTGACCTCCTGGCCAGGAATTATAGTTTTCAAGAAAGCCGGTCTCATCAATATAATTAATAAAAATATCGTAATAGCCGGTTTCTTTAATTTCAAACTTTAGATTAGTTTCAATCGAATTATTTCCTAAATAAGCTATCGGGGTTTGTGTGTCAATCGATCCATATCCATTGACAATTGGAAGTGAAGGCATATTCGCAATATCTGTTTCAAGCGTATTGAATGGGACGATTTCCCATGCAAGTTCATAATCACAATCATTTCTGCTAGAAACAAGGATGATTGGCGTGTAGTCTTTTTCGATTACGATATATGTCGGGTAATCAAACGAAACTGATTTCTTCATACCATGGCTGATGATATAGGGATAATTACTATTGATTGAAACAGGGGTGATTTTTATAACGTACCCAGGTGAAGTATCTCCAAGCAAATGAAGATTCGCGGGAAATTCTGAATCAACGTCAATTGATCCGGTCAACACAGGACCCGATATGATTGGCGATTCAATCGTTCCAATCTGGGTTGGGTCAAGTTGAGATGATCTTAAATCACGATAGATGTTCTCGCTATCTTCAAAGTGGTAATAATAATCTCCCGAGACTAGAATTTTATAGTATGGATTCCGATCGATTCTATTTCCTGAAGCGTCGGTTATAAATGCGTCCAAAAAAGTAAAAGAGGGATTAAACGATCCGAATGAATAGTATCCTGGGTCTAAATGAAATTTTACGATATTTATCCGATCCTGATGTGCGAAAATTTTAATGCTGTCACCAACTTCAAAAATCTCCATATCCGATTGAATAGTATCATAAGAATCTAAATAATAATCAGATCTGTTATAGGTAAACGGAGTAATGGATTCAGGGAAAGTGACCGTTGAATTTAGAGTGACGGTTAATGAGTCTGCGATTGAATCTTCTATAGGGACTATAATACTCGCTATCATCTTTAAATCGGATTCTGTAAATAAGTATTCAATAGTAACTGACCCGTTAGCATTAAAATTCTTATCTGTAATCAATAGATTATCGAAATAAACTCGAAACATCGGATCATCTTTAATTGATTTATAAGGAAATGTAATAGAATATGAAGAATCATCCTTTTTTTCAAAATCAGCAACTTTAAATATTTCGGTGAAATAAAAATAAGGATTATAAGAATTATTATATAAATTATCAATAGAAAAATCGATTGAAGATATCATTAAATGATTATTGTCATTGATATTCAGTTTTAATTTGGAGTTCTCGTCAGGTTCGATAAGAACCCACCCTTCATTAGCATAATTATCGTTATATGAACCGTAATAATAGAGATTATTTAAATTGAAGATATCAACTTCATTTAATTGATGGTGAACAACATCGAGATGCAGTGAATTGTAATTAAGGGTATGTTTCAGTACTGAATCAATCTGCATATATCCAGATTCACCAGGAGTTGTTAAAAAAGAATATATTTTACTGCGAAGCTCCTCTCCAATAGGAGAGAGTGGTATTTGAGTGGTAGTGGTAGTAGAAGTAGAAGTTATGTTAGAAGTGGTAGTAATCAAAGTTGAAGGGTTATCTGTTGTGAATGATTTGGGCTGAGTTAATGTACACCCATAAATGGTGAATAATCCAAAAAGAAAGATTAGATAAAGCCATTTTTTCATCATATTACCTCATTACTTTAAATAATTTATCGCTTATTTTTATTATACGCCCAAAATATCAAAACAAAAGGGGGATAAACTATATTGGTTCAATTTTGTATCATATTTCACAAATACAGATGGAAATGATATTTCTTTTTTTATTTTTTCTATTGAATATTATTTCCGATACTCTTTTTTATTAATTCCATATGAAGTATAATAAAAATCAAACGGAGGATGATAGCATGTATAAAACCGAAGTCATCAAAAACGTAGTCAACGTAATTGAAAGATCAAAAAAAATGGAAGCTTTAATCAATAAAAACGAACATGAAGGCTGGACGTTTGTCAATGCCGTGTCCTCTCCAGGGTTTAGCGTCATTTTAACCTTTAAACAAGAGACTGTTAGAAAACCGGTTGAGGATGCAAAGTTTGATACCAAGTTTTTTAAAGCCAAAATCAATCGCGTGATTGAAGATTCGAAGAACTGATATTTTGTCAACCGATGAAAAGAGGAACTAGACATGGCTTTATTTGAATCAATAAAATATAAAATTATCGAGAAGAACGGTCAAATTGAAGTCAGACAATACGATGATTATTTTTTAGCCAGTACGAAGACAAGGATAAATTCCTCGCTTGATACGGGTTTTAATAATGTATTTCAGTATATCTCAGGAAATAATGAAGGAAATCAAAAGATATCGATGACTACACCGGTTGTAACATACGAAGAAAATCAAGAACTCGTTACCGGTTTTTATGTTCCCTCCAAATATTCAAAACAGAATATCCCTTCTCCAAAGGATGATAATGTCTTTATCAATGAAGTAAAGAAATCCTATTATGTCGTTATTCGGTTCAAAGGGAACTGGAAGCCTCATATTTTCGATAAATATCATCAGATTCTTCTAAAACATATCAGCGATAATCATCTTGTGGTTAAATCTCCCAAAATGATTATGCGTTACCAACCCCCGTTTATTCCGGGATTTCTCAGAAGAAATGAAATAGCCTATCAAATTGAATATACGATAAAGTAAATACGAAGATAAATTATTCGTATTTATTTTTTATTTTATCTGTGATACAATTAACTCAAATTAAAAATCAATATGGAGGTCAGCATGTTTAACAAACAGGATTTAAGTGTCGGAGCATGGATAGTATTCTGGATTTTAATGGCAATTCCGTTAGTGAATATCATTATGTATTTAATTATTTTGTTTTCAAGCGATAAGAACCCAACCTTAAGAAATATGTTATGGGCACAAATAGTATTAGTCGTTATCGGCATCGTGTTATTATTAACAGTTTTATCTTCTTTTACACCAGTTATAAGAGATATACTTCAGGAAATAATTTCATATATTCAATAAACTACAAAAATAAAGATGTTAATCGTTTTCGCTTTTTCGAAAATTTGATTAACATCTTTTTTAATTGTATAATTTATAATTTATTGCCACAATTGCGGCAGTAAATATCTTCCGGCTGATTAACTTTACCGCAGCTGCATATCTTTTTATGCATATCTTTTAAATCATATCCGCAGTTAGAACAGATTTTTTCGTCTTTATCGATTTCATTTCCGCAATTAGGGCATTTGCTTCTCGTGTCGAGATATTTCGTAGTAACTCCGGCTACGACAATCGATAAACCGCCAAGTAATACATAGAGACTTAAACCGCTAACAATTCCTCCAGCGATGAAAAGCAACATATACGGAAGAGGATTAAACGGTTCAAAAGTACCGACGGAATTCATCGCGCCTTTGGCAAAACCGACGAAACCCGTTAAGACCATTATACTACTTACTACTAAACCCAGGCCGCCAAACAGTAGCAATGATTTTCTGATTTTTTTAGCCTGTTCGCTATTCGTCGTATGTTTGGCTTTATAAAGCAATCGTTTTAGATAATTGCCTGTTTCCTTAAAGGGCTCTTCTTCACTTTTTGGCTCTTCATATCGAGGTTCTTCATATGTTTTTTCTTCCTCGGGCTGTTCCTGCTTTGGAAGATTATTAATTAACTCATCTACGGAGACATCGAGCGCTTTAGCCAATAAGGAAATGTTATATAAATCAGGTAAACCCTCTCCTCTTTCCCATTTAGAGATAGCCTGTCTGCTTACCCCCACTTTTAAGGCGAGTTCATCTTGGGTCATTATTTTTTCAGTTCGTAATGTTTTTAACCGATTAGCGAAGTTGTTGTCCATCTTTTTCTCCTTGAGTATAATGATATATCAAGTATAGTCGATTTTTCATTAATCTTCAAGTATCGATTTATTTACTTTTAGCGCAACGAATCGTTGCATATCTTCTTTTTTATAATTTTATCCTGAAGATAATTAAAGTTGATTATTCACAGATTCAATGAAATAATATATAATGGTTATTAATCAAAAAATGAACTTTAAAACAGCATAAAGGATGATTGATTTGATGAACTACGATTGCATTATCATTGGCGGCGGATTAGCAGGTTTAACTGCAGGCAGTCTGTTATCAAAACGAGGATTAAAAGTTGCGATTATCGACAAAAGCTATAACCCAGGGGGATCCTGCGGGATTTTTAAACGCAAAGACCGTATTTTCGATCAGGGTTCAGCGATGTTATATGGTTTCGGTGAACGGGGATTTAACGCTCATCGTTTTGTCATGAACTGTTTAGAAGAACCGATTGACATCATTAAACATGATTTACTTTACTGCGTCAATTATGAAGGAAAACGAATTAAGTTTTTGCCAAATGTCGACGACTTTATCAAAGAATTATCGGCGGTTTTTCCTGAAGAGAAAGAATCAATAAATAAGTTTTATCATGACATGGGAATCATGTATCAGCATATAATGGTGGAACGCCCCAGTTATAATACCGCCGATGAAACCGATCCAATAGTTGGCTTAAAAAGCATGTTGAAACATCCCATTTCATATATCCGCTTTTTAAGTTTTCTTAACAGAAGCGCAAAATCATTATTGCATAAATATTTTAAAAATCCCGAAATTTTTAATTTCTTCGATAAATTGACGTCGACTTACTGTTATGCGACCGTAGAAGAGGCCCCGGCTGTACTGGCTTCCGTGATGTTTATCGACAATCATGTCGGCGGCAGTTATTATCCAGCTGGATCAACCCTATTTTTACCAGGCAAATTAGAAAAAGTAATAGAAGAACATCAGGGCGATATGTATTTAGAATCAGAGGTCGTTTCAATTACTTTTGATAATAACCTTCCGTCAGGGGTAATCTTAAAAGACGGAAGAACGCTTCAGGGAAAATATCTCATTTATTCAGGTACCGTTTGGAATTTATACGGTCAGTTGATCGATGAAAAATATACCACAAAGAAGAGAAGAGACTGGGCGAAAAATCAAGAACCGACCTATTCCAGCATGGTGCTTTACACCGTTGTTAACCGTGATGTCATTCCTGAAGATACGGCCGCAATTGAAATGCTGGTCAGTAATCCGAAAAGTATTGATGAAAGCGAAGTTACCGCTTATATCTTAAGCGTCGACGACCGGACGTTATGTCAGGAAGATGAACATATCGTCATGGCAATCGGCCCTTCATTCGAAAAATGGGATAATTTATCTTCAAAAGATTATCAGTTAAAAAAATTGCAGGAGAAAGAACGGTTAATTCAGGTTTTAGAAAAAAGGTTCCCTGGGTTTAATAAAGCTATTCGTTATTCGGAAGTTGCGACGCCGAAAACGATTGAACGTTATACGTTAAAAAACGGCGGAGCAGTCGCCGGACCGAAACAAATGCTTGGGCAGCATATGTTTAAACGTCTTCATACCAAAACGAAATGGAATAATTTCTTCTGTTGTGGCGAATCGACCGTTATGGGAACTGGTACGCCGACGGTAACGACTTCAGGAATTTCCGCTGCGAATGCCGTATTAAAACAAATGAATCTTCCCCTCTTCGTTTATCAGAAAAATCAGAAGAATTATGTGAATATCGTTGAAAAACCCGTGACATCCGAATCGCTTTACTCACATGTCGAAGAACCTAAAAGAACGATGATGAATTTAGCGTTAAAATGCCAATATTGTGAAAATCCGCTATGTTCAAAAGGAACAATAACCGATATCCGCGGCATTATGCGAAGAGTTTCGGTTGGAAACTTTGTTGGTGCTAGAAAAGTGTATGAACAATGTCCCGCAGACGAAAAAACTTTAGAAAAGTTTGAAACAAACTGTATTCAGAACAAAGTGAAAAACCAACCGGTTGAGATAAGACAGATTATCAACTATTTAGAAAAATCAGATAATATATAATCAATAAGTGAAGGATTATTGCCACAAACTAGCAATAATCCTTTTGTTTTTTGAATAATAGGTTGTAATATCACCTCTATTATTTATAATTAAGGTAAGAAAAGATATCATTTTTATAAGGGGTATAAGGCAATGAAAAAGTATATCGCTCTATTAGAAGTCATATGCTTACTCGCGATTGGTTACTTATTCTCTTTAAAGATTCCATCCCGTAATGAAACGGCAATCGGTCTTTTTTCTGTCTTTGACGAGTTGTTTGACGAAGAAGATCATCGTTACTTTAAGTATATATCAACAAATCCTGATCAGATTACCGATGAAGAGGAAGAATATTTTTCATATTTAATGAAAATATATTGTTTTAGACATGGCTTTAAATTTCTTTATTTATCACGCACGGAATTACGGACGGAAGGATATATTACCGATGACATTTTTACAAAGGGAGTGACCTTTGGATTTGATTATCTTTCCGTAAAGGAAGATGTAATTACCGGAAGGGCATATCTTTACTATGGTAATCTCGGAAGTTACCGACGCGAATTTACAGCTACTTATGAGAATTCAGAGTGGGCGGTTTCTTTTACTAATCAAATCATAATGAGTTAACAAATAAGTAAAATAGATTACTCCATAATACTTATGAAAAAATCCAATTCATCATATGACGAACTGGATTTTTTTCTTTATAGGTATCTATTAATTATTCGGGCATACGCCGGAATTAGCATTTAAACCTTGATACTGACTTCCTGAACCGAAGCCACCTTTTCCGTGTGAACCTTTATATTGATTGCCTTTTCTGAATTGGTTTTTAATCTTGTTGGCAATATCGCTTCCTAAACCGTATAAACGATTTCTTGAAAAAGCGTTTAAATGTTTATTTGAAGCATTAACTAATGATTCAAATACGGCTCTAACATCTTCAGGAAGATCTTCTGAAGCAAGGAATGCTTCATAAATAGCGATGTTTTGGATTTCTGCTTCTTTACCGGCAGCGATTGCTTCGCTAATAGAAGCAGGAACTGTTACATTCAAAGCAGCGGTGTTTTCGGGAATAACAAAACCATAAGTTGTGAATAATTCTGTCAGCAAATCGATATGAGTTTGTTCAGCGAGTACAATATTTGTAAAAGGACGAACATTTCCATAAGTGTCGATGATTGCCTGATAGGTTGCCTGTGCCAGATATTCATCCAAAATGGCATAATTAAGCATTTCTTCTAAGGTATAATTACTAACTGTTTCTGTTTCGGTTGTGGTGATTGCTTCATTGCTTTCTGCATTTAAAACTGATAGCCCAATTCCAAGTACGCCTACAAGAGCGAAACTCGAAATGAGTATTGATTTTATAAGACCTTTTTTCATGTGAATGACCTCCTTTGGTATTCTGCAATATATACGGCTGTGAAATGGACTTTATTGGTGAATAATCAAATATATTTAATACTTCACAAAAACTACATATTTTATAACTAAATATTTATTTATCAACTATATTTTTAAATTGATTAGTAGTACAATTACATATGGATGTTTATGAATAATATATTTATTAATTAAATGGAAAAAATGGTAATTTACAACTTTTATCATTTTTTCTATAATTGAATGGGGGAAGTGTGACAATGAAAGTATTAAAAGCTTTAGCATTTTGTTTCTTACTCCTTGTATTAACCGGATGTGATTTATTCTCAGGAAAAATTACGACAACAACAAACAGTCCCACAACAGAAACCACTACGCAAATAACCACTTTACCGACAACGTTAAAGCCAACAACCGGAATAACCTCGGATGATTCAGAAAGCATTACGATTTCATTCGACGCTAACGGCGGGACTGCAGTATCACCGGTAATAGTCAACCCTGAACAAACATTTTCTTTGCCGGGCGCAACAAAACAGGGTTATCAGTTTACCGGCTGGTTATTAGGAAATGATCCTTTCGTTCCTAACGTAACTCCGCTGACTGAAGATGTTACTTTAGTCGCAACGTATCAGATTTTAGAGTACACGATATCTTATCAGAATCTAGAAGGAACTGAGGCGTCAAACGTTATTAAGTATACGGTTGAAACGCCGTCGATTACTCTTGCCAATCCTACTAACCGTACCGGTTATTCTTTCGTAGGCTGGTTTGATTCGTTAACCGGTGGAACCGAGATTACCGCCATTTCCTTAGGTTCTTACGGGAATAAAACGCTTTATGCCAGATGGACTCCTGTCAAAATCAATATCACGCTTCATTATGATAGTGAAGTGATTAATCTTCAGGTTAACTATGGCGATACGCCATTATCGTTATTAACAAGTTACATCAAACCGGAAATGGTTGATTTGTTATTAGGGTGGTATACCGATTTAGGGTTTAATAATGTCATCGATATCACCAAACCGTTAACCCAGAACGTTGAACTCTATCCGAAATTCGATGATTTTTATGTCGTCACTTTTTATAATTTTGAAGAATTGAATGTTCAAAAAGTCTACAATCGCGGAGCTTACATTTTAACAACGGACGGTAATCTTTTTTCGTCATATAGTTATGATATCTATCCTCAGGATTCTTATTACGACTTAAACGAGAATAATTGGATTTATCCTTATGTAAACATGAATCCATTATTCGATTTAGCTGAAGGCGAATATATCGTCGATGTCGTTGATAATTTTGAAGATTATATTCTCATCGTAAAGACCAGTTTAGACCGGATGTTATTATTTGGGTATCAATTACCCGATACATTACCAACCGAAAAAGAATATGAAGACGGATCCGTTTTAATCGATTTAGAGAAATGTTTACCGCTCAATCCCAGCGAAAGAATCAAGTCGTTGTTATTCAGCGAAATGAACATCATTCTTTCGACGACTCAGGCACGGGTATTTGTCTACGGTATTTTTGGATCCAAATCGAATCCTACGGAATTCACGGAACCTTTCGACGTATCGTCGTATTTTGATTTAGCCGAAGACGAATATTTTATTCGCGATTATATGACTGATATGGGTAATCAAAATAATTATTTTAGAACCAATCAAGGATATTATGTCTTTACTGACGCATATCAGGTTTTCTGTCCTGAATTCGTCAGCGATGATTTATTTGTAAAAGTTGATGATTTACTTTCAGTTCCTGAGAAAATTATATTTTTCCAACTTGAACTACGCGCCGGTTATATCATCGTTACCGCAAGCGGTCACGTTATTGGCAATATCAATTCAGACAGTATCGATTTTTATGTTGGTCTGTTACCGACGGAAACCATTTTAAATCTTGATGCCAACGGCGTATTTTATACTTCATTAGGACGGTTGTACCGTTTAAATGTGTATGAAGACAGCGATAATTTAAGGGAACAATATCTTCATGAAAATGAAATAGTCATCGCTACATACGATAATGACGATCAATTGATCCTGAAAACGAATCAGAACCGCACATTTGTTATCGATTACTTAGGATTTAATGATATTACCGATTTATTAGCTGAGCACAATCTGAGCGTCGATGATTTGGTAAAATGCGGACGGATCTATCATTTCATTAAAAACGGTACTTTTTATTATCTTGATTTCGATCAAATAGAATCGATTTCATTTGATGCTCTTGTTCCTACATATGCCATCTATGGCGAAAATGATTCTATCAGTTTACCGTCATCGGCGATGAATACATATTATCTCGTCGACGGCTGGATTGATCTCGACTATCAAGTCTATACGACGTCGGATGATTTAACCGGAAATGTATCGCTGTTTCCTAATCCGGTTGAACCTGTTTTTATTGAAATTAATTATGTTATCAATGACGACACCGATTCTGTTCATGTTGCTGTTGGCTCAACCTTCCACGATGATTATCTCAGATATTTAATTCCTTACGGATACGCATTTGATTCATTTGAATTAGACGGCGTTTCGCTAGGCAGTGAATTTACTGTTCTCAATTCCCATGAAAATGCAACGTTTGATGTAATTCTTACAAAGTGTAACATGCATACGGTTACGATTAATTATCTCGATTCTGAAGGTAATAATTATTTTATAGATGAAGTGGACGTTGTCGATGGAGACAACATCTATCAGTCGGGGTATAGTTTCATCAGTCTACTGAGTAATACTCAGAAGATTGAAGGTTTATACACCGATATCGACCTTTTAAATGCATTCACCGATACATCGGTCATTAAGTCAGACATCACAATTTATGTCCATGTCGTCGATAAAGAGTATTTTACAGTAACGTTTATTACCAATGGATATGGTAGTGGAACTGTAGAAGCGTTAGAAGGAACTTTTACGTATGTCGACGACTTATTCAGGTATCAGGTTGCCAGTTCACTATCTTTACCTACCGACTGGATCGTTGATGGATATTACCGCGATGAACTGCTTACGAGTAAAATTACTTATTATGAAGGCGAATCAAACTTAACAATCTATGTCGTAATCAGAGAAAAAGCGATGTATTCTATAACATTTGTTTACGATGACGATACTTCTTATACAATCCAGTATAAAGAAGGAGAATTCATTATTCTTTATAATTATCAAATTACAGAAACATTAAAAACCGCTTTTAATCTTCCGTCTAACGAGTTTATCTCCGGCTTTTATGCAAACGCAGATTATTCAAATTCATTAAGTGCTTTTTTCGCCCGCGAGAATAAAACGGTTTATGTTGAAACCTATTTGGTTGTTCCTGTTGCTTTGCACTTCTATGACGAATCAGGTAATTTCATCAAAACGATCAATACTTCGCTTGAATCCAATGACAGCCTCTTATATCAAATCGATTATCTGATTGACTACCTCTTATATGGTTATCAGGTTTCAGCGATTTCTTTAGCAGATACATTCCAGACGATTATCGACGGAGAACTGAATTATGACGGCTATTCGACTGATATCTACATCAAAGTCGGTGAACTTGAAACAGTAACGGTATCGTTATATTTAACCATACCGAATACAACACAAGTAGTCATTGAACAAATCGAAATCGTTAAAGGTAATCAGATTGATGGAAATGTTCTGACATATTATGAAATCTATTGTGATTCTCAGCTTTATTTTGATGAAGAAATGACTGAACCTTATGATTATGATATCATCGATGAGGATATCAATCTGTATGCTTACGGCTATATTTCAAAACCGTTAACTTTAGAGGTCATATTTAATTCAGGCATCCCTGCATATTCTATTACGCATTATTCCAATAATCCGATTGATAATGAAGATATCGTCTATTATATTGAAACTAAAACCGGTAATGAAATCGTAAATCTGAAATTATTTACCGACAGCGGTTTGACTTTACCTTTCACTTCCGATTATATCGATCAGAACACCGTATTATATGCCAGTTATCAGGATTTCGTTCCTTACACGATTACTTTAGTCTCGGTCGATGACGTTTTTGAAGATTATACTTTCTTAATTGAATATAAAGGCGAATGGACCACCAGCAATCTGTACTATTCATATTTAAACCGTCTTATCATCAATGAAGACGTTGAAAATATTCAGATGTATTATGATGAATTAATGACGTTACCGTTTGAAGAAGAAGCTTTCTTTGAAAACACGACTTTATATGTGAAAACGAATATCACTGATGCGATTGTTCTTACGGCAGTATATACCAACGGAACTGACCTGACTTATACGCAGAGATTTACATTTGTTTCCAGTGATTATGCAGAGATTTTCGACGCTGAAAATTACTGGTATCTATTAGGGTTAAACGTTGCGAACAACTATGAAGTATATTACGATTCTGCTTTCACTGATGGTTATGATTATCTTGAATTTTATGAAGATTCAACGATTTATTTCAGAATCGTTCCAAGAAGCGTCATTGAAATCAATTATGTATTTATCGATTCGGTCATTCCCGATTTCAGCGTAACATATTACGACTATGTATTCTTCAGCGAATATACTTTACAAGAAAAATTACTTGAACTTGACTGGTTTTTACCTTATTACACAGTTTCATTCTTTACTGATTTAAGTATGACCGATACTCTCGATTATGAATCTTATAGCAAGGGTACGCATACCGTTTACGTTCTGTTAGAAGAAGTTTTACCATTTGATTTCGAAGTTGATTTCATCGGCATTGATATCGCTAACCATGTATTCTCCGCTTATCCGTTTGAAAATGTTTATCAGATGGTCGAAGATTATCTCAGAGAAATATCTGATGATGATTATGGTAATTTCACGATGGTTATGTATGTAGACAGTACTTTTGAAACGCTTTTCGGCTATCAGAACTTTACCGAGGATTATGAACTATATGTATTTGTGTTATTACCAAGCGAAAAAACATTCTTTGTAGATTATATTTTCCCAGAATTAGGCAATCAGGTTCTGACGATACCGGCCGATGCCAATTATATCCTTGAAGATTCATACTATCTGATCAGATATTATGGCGGACTTAATTTTGATGATTTTACATTTTATAATGTTCCGGAATTTTACAGCGATGCAGCATTCACTAATTTGGTTGATCCGTTCACCATCGTTAACGGAACCGTCACTGAGTATTATGTGAAATTATCTAATGAAACGGATGTCGTAATAACCTATGCATTTTATGGCGACAGCAGTGATGTTTATTATGCTTTAGTCGACAATTCGTATATCATTCCCGAAAATCAGATTATTCATTACTTCAGTTATTACCATTCACAGGATATCGATTATTACTATGTTTATACTGATCCGGAACTTGTAACACCGTTCGACGATACTACTGTTCCCGGAAATACAATACTTTACGTCGACGTTACCTTTTTAGAATAATCAGTTGCATAAGAATTAAAATAAGCCCGGTTACGAGTAAATCGAAATCCGGACTTTTTTTTGAAGAAATGAATATAGATAGCTATTTTTAAATGAATTCTAGTTTTTAATTATTAAATATTATATAATAGAATAAAAGGTGAATTAAAATGACAAAGAAGTTATTTAATGAAAAGGGAGAAATTAATTACTTTCAAGTCCTGAAGACAGCTGTTTTACTGTCTCTTTTATTGGCGTTTTATTTCATTATTTCCAGTTCTATCGTTATTCCATGGATTATTACCTATTATATCTTAGGTATTTCAACGTTAGTGATTGCAGCAATTATGTTATTTAACACGATTACTGAAATAAAGAAAATCTTAAAGTCGCTCATCATTAAATTACATGATAAATATATTATAACTATCACTAATCAAGATAATCAAAACGACGATTATCATAAAAATAGTATTTTACCACCCTTTACGCTTAAGTTACTTTGCGTCTTTCGTTGTTGAAAAATGTCGTTTTTGATGACTATCATTTTACAATAACGAAAGGAGAACTATATGTTCGCATTATTAGAAAACATTGTAAACAAATACAATGTTATTTTGAATACGAAAAAATTATTTTATTTCAGATATGAAAAAAAATACATTTATTTAAACGCCTTTTTAGTTATGGCGCTTTATTTAAGTGTATTTTTGTTTTTTGGTTTTCTTCTTGATATAAATACTGAAATCAGATATTTATTTTATTGCTTATCTTTAAGTATTCTGGCGACTTATTTAATCGTCAGAATGATGATAGAAGTCAGGTTTCAAAAACAATTTAAACTTG
>CALEZX010000020.1 GCA_937928185.1 uncultured Caryophanales bacterium | reverse complement strand
CTATCACTTGATATTCTTGCTTCGTGGTTGGTTCATTAGGCAGGTCAGGGATTTTTTTATGTTTTCATACATCCTTATCTTTTCAATTAAATCTTTCTTAGACATATCTTCCAATCGTTCTATGTGCTTTTTTGGTCTTCCCTTTTTACCACCTGTTGCTTGACCTCGACGATCGACACACGTCCCGTACTCACGATATTGTTTTATCCATCGACGGAACACAGATGAATGCGGAATATCATATGCTCTAAAAATTTCTATCATACTCATGTGATTGTCCATGTACAATAATACGATTTGGTTCTTTTCTTCAATGCTAAATTGTCGATGTTTTTCTGTCTTTCGCTCTTTCATTGTTTCCTCCTTTTCTTTGTTGTTGCGAGGGGTCAATTACTTTTTGTGGATAACTTCTTTACCCACAAAAAGCTTTAATACTTAAATACCAATCTTATTCATAATTATATCAAAAAAAATCATACTAGAATTTCTTCTAATATGACTCTTTCTATTATTTGTCCGTTTTAATCAAACACTATCTTTTGATGGTTCTTCTCTTTAAAAGGGTCAACTGTCGAAAATGACTGTTGTATTTACCCTATACAGTCCAGATGCCTAAGGTATACGGGTTTAATACAATTTTAGCACCCCTACCTTGTAATCGTGTATAATTTTTAGCACCCTTGCGTCATATCGTGTAGATTTTTAGCACCACTTAATTATGGCTTAAATAAGTGTCAACTGTCGAAAATAACTGTTGTATTTACCCTATACAATCCACTATCTACTAATATGTACCCTCAGAAAACATCATGATATAAAATAGATACATATAATAGGCTCCTACTAGTCCAATTAAGCAATATACAACAATATACTTAAATTTGTATGCAGCTTTAAGTTTTGTGTATATAGCGAAGATAAATATGGGTATTGGAATCAGCCACAAAAACCAATGTTTTGACATGTCAGTAATTGATAGGTGTACAATCAAATTTAAAATCACAAAGTGAGATGTCAATGCTGTAGGCAAGTAAATGGATTTTAATGAGTTGGCACATGTATTATTAATAGAATTTTTAAAGATATTTATTCTGTTTATCAGTATATTTGTAATGATAAATAGTATTGGTCCGACTAAAAAACATATTATAGTTACTAATTCATAGTAATCAGTAAATAGTCCATTTAGCTGAATATATCCAGATATAATACTTATCACTAAGGATAAAATGAATATTGCAATTAAATACAGATTTTTTATTTTACTCATAATAGACTTCCTTATTATTCTTTTGCAAATATATTTTTCAGCAACTTGGGACTACTACTTTATGCAAAACTGTAACATGAAAAGTTTGAGTGATTTCATTGTTGTTAGAATCTCTTATTCCTACTGTAACAGAATATACACCTGGATTGTTATAATTCACGTTATCTTCATCTTCGAACTTAGTTACAACTCCAGGAGTTTCAGTATAAACATTAATAATAAAAGTGCTCCAATCAATGTTCGTGAAATTATCTTCGTGAATCTCCTGGTCCTCAATATAGTCAAAGTACATAGACCAACCAAAAGGATTATTTATAAATTGTGTAGGTATACTTAATCCCCCGGAATTCCCTATAGGACTTGGATACATATTTGTCAAAGTTTCTCCAGAAGCATTTCTTGCGGTACCCCCATATATAACATTCCAAGATGCTTTATCCCAAACGAACCTTTCAAAAGCCGAATATTCATTATAGTCATCCTTTGTGTTTCCCCAAACAAGATATGGATATACATCACGAATATAATGGGCATTGGCTAAACCAGGTTCGGGGTTAGACTCTTCTACTCCAAGGTTATATGTAAATAATACTAAATAGTCTTGTGTTTCATTGAGAACGTTACCATCTCCATCATAAACCAATTCAAAAGAACCATTGTACGTAATATTTTCATTTAAATCAAAATAGGTGTCCTCTAGTGTGTACTTCGTGTTATCTGCGTTTTCTGGTAACAGCTTATGAAAATATGATTTTAATGCTGGCTGTTTCGTCCAGACACCAGTAGGCAATGAAGTCTCTGTTGAGTAAAGTACGTTAACATACTGGTTATTAGACTTGTTATATTCATTTCTATCATAATGCATATTTCTCGAGATTTTAAAATCATACTGCAAAACTGAACTAGACAAAATCATTTTCTGTTGACCCCAATAATCAATAATTACTGTTATATCAGCTTCTGGTGTTGTTCCAAGTAGACCACTATAACTCTGATATGAAAATTGAAAGCTTGTAATGTGATCATAGGTTCCATATTGTGTTGCTAATGCATATCTATATGCCCCAGTAAATATCGTTTGATTATTTTTGACATAATATTCTGCTTGAAAATAGTATATCCCACATGAAGTGTTGTTTGTAGTAAAATTCTCGAAGTAACCTGTATATATAGTAGTATAGAAATATGATGTCATCAAATTATAATCGCGACTATCAATAATTATTCTATTTGGTATTAAATGCCTAAAAAGTGATTTTCCTTCCTCAATAAATTTATTGTCATCAATAAGTGGCTTGATGTCATTATATCGAAGTTGTCCCTGATTAGCCTTTTCTTGTATCTTAGATAGACTGTTTCGGTTTGAGAAACTCATCTGGTTCTCGTAACTTCTAATCGCTAAATCAAGTTCACCATTTTGACTAGCTTTGTAAATTGAATAGATTAGTGCATCCTTTTCATATTCAACTCCATCCATTTCTATGGTTTCTTTATTTGTCCCATTGATAGTATCAACGACTAAATATCCTTCACTCTCATATTGCTGCTTCATTTTCATCTTGTCAAAAAAATCCTTTTCATCTGGCGACAACTCAATGATTTCCTCTTTTGATTGTTCGGTTTCATCGATAACAATACCATACACTTTGTCCTGATTCAATGAAAAGAACCCGATAATTACTGCAAATATTAATCCAATCACCAAATATTTTTTCATGTGCTTCTCTCCTCGTTTATCTAATAATCTACTATGTCTTCTAAATCATAAGTAGTGTTTCTATCGATCATGTAACCCAAAAACACAGATCTCATCGAATCCGACATATTATGTATTTTAATGGCAATGATTCCAGATAATATTGCCGTTGAAACACTCGACCCTCTTTCATATTTGCTAACAAGAAATTGTTGGGTTTCAGAATAACGCAAAGATTCTATTTCTTCCCCATATATGAATATGTCAATATCCGGATAGTTTACTCCATCTATAAAATCCACCAGATTACCAACCGAAATTGTATTGGCATACCTTGCCGGGAAAGCTGTTGCCACATTCAATAAATCTCCCGCTGAACAGATGACAAAAACATGGTTTGTTATCGCGTAATCTATTGCTTCTTCCACCTCGATAGAATCCTCATATGAACCGAATGACATATTGATAATATCTGCTCCATTGTCAACTGCATAGTGAATCGCTTCTATGATTCTCTCATCAGTGGTATCTCCATTTGAATCAAAGATTCTAAGCGGCATTACTTCTGACTTTGGTGCTATGCCATAGATACCTGTATCCTCGTAATTGCATGTTGCTATACATATCATCTCGGTCCCATGCCCGTTGTAATCTATCATGGCTTCAGATTCAATAACAAAATCGTATGGACTCACAACCCTATCTCCATAGATTTCCACTAAATCTGGATGCATTCCCGAATCAAGAAAAGCAATTGTGATATTTTCTCCTAAGCTATCTTTCCACAGCCCGCTGATATTCATGTTGGAAATATACTCAGGATACTTTGGTTTGTTGATATACCAAATAACGATAGCAGAAAGAAATAAGACTATAGCAATGTAAACTAAGGATATTTTAATTTTCATAAGATTTCTTCATTAATTCTAGTAAATTCTTGAAAATCCTCATCCTTGATCTTCTTAAGTTCCATAAATGTGTATTGTCCATTGAGTTTCTTGAGAGTGGTGCTCAAATCGAGGTCTTCTTGGAATCGATTAGCTTTTATTTGACAACCGTTATATATAGCTTTGAATAATTCTTCGTTTTGAAGTATCAACTCAAACTTGAACTTCACAGCCAATTCAAACAAATGTTTCTTCAGTTTACACATTACTTCATCAGCCGAATCAAGCCTCTTGTTTTTGTAATATGACACAACCATGCATTCACCACCGCAAACATATCTTGCTTCACATTCTTGACAACGTTTTCTATCTGACTGAATACTCCAGAAAAGATCAATCTTGTCTTTGTTAAGTCCTGTGTCAAGATTGCCCAATTCCATTTCTTTAATCCCAATACTTCCTGGACAAGCAATAATCTTTTTGTCTGGAGTCAGAGAGAATCTTCCAAGTCCTGCATCACATCTGGTATTGACCTTGTGATTCAGTATGACTCTTTGTATGAACTTACCGAAGTAATCATCGCCATTGAGGAGAATGCCTAGGTAATCAAGATTTCCTTTCAGTGTTCTTTGTAATATAAAATTAAACAATCTCGTATATTGATGTTTTATCTCTTCTATATTGATATCATTGATACCATCTGTACTTTCATCATAGCTTCTTACAGGTTTGATACTAATAGTTGGAAAATATTTTGTTAATGTCTTAAACGCTTTAACAAGATCCATCTTTCCATTGGTCAAAGTTACAGCCGCCCCAAGATATTCTCTATGCTTGATGTTCTTTACATTCTTGATAATCTGTTTATATGTTCCTTTCTGCTTGGCGTTCACACGATTCGCATCATGGATTTTACGATATCCATCGATACTGATACCAAATATATAGCCAGATGATTGTAGTTTTTCTATATTCTCTTTGGTAAGTAATGTTCCATTGGTGACGAACATTGGGAGAACTTCTTTACAAATCTCATTACTCTTCAAATGGCAATAATCTGCTAATTCAAGCATAAAATCCAATCTCAATAACGGTTCACCTGATCCGGTTGGATCTACAATAAATTTCTCTGCTTGCGGAAATTCAGATATATTAAAATCGATGAAGCGCTTCGCATCATCGATAGTAATATTCACATCTGGCCTGTCTGGCATGAAACAATATTTACATTTCAAGTTACATTTACTTGATGCATGTAGGCTTAAGTATATTGTCTTAAATAATTCTTTTTGATATGTATTTGTAACTGAAATTTCATCATCCATATGATACTTGTGGAATATTCGTTTCAAATCTTTGCTTGAGAGATTTTGACTGTTAGGCAATAATATTTGATTGCCATTGACTCGACTGACAAAGACTGAATGGTTATTCAAATCATAGGTCAAATAATCGTTCATTGAACACTCCTATGCATGATTTTATGTTTCATCGATAAATTAATACTATCACTCCAATTATCAAATGTCAATATCATATCGTTATTTTTTTTTTTGAAATATCAATCTATATTTATTTGGACATCTATAAACATAAAAATACAAATAGAGAATCATAGTCTGATTCATATTATCAATCAAGTTTATTAACCGAAATCGTTTAAAAGTTTGGTAATCGTGTAGAAATTTAGCACCCCCACCCATATCGTGTAGTTTTTTTAGCACCCTCTAATCATATCGTGTAAACGATGTTGGAGAGAAGACAATTTACTCATTAATATTTGCAGGTATTTATTGATATTACAATGTATATAAATACGCAAAACAACCAAAAACGGATCAAATTTGACTATTTTCGTTAAATTTTGGTACAAAAAAAGACTTGATAGTGATATCAAGCCTATTCTAGTCAGATGGCGGAGGAAGGGGGATTCGAACCCCCGCACCGGGTTAACGATCTACTAGCTTTCCAAGCCAGCCCCTTCAGCCACTTGGGTACTCCTCCGTAATAACACAGGTGTCAATTCGGCACCTGTGTCTTTTCATATTGAAGGCGAATATCTATTGCCTCTTGTTTGCAAAAAAACTGGCGGAGTAAGAGAGATTTGAACTCTCGCGCCGGTTACCCGACCTACGCCCTTAGCAGGGGCGCCTCTTCGGCCACTTGAGTATTACTCCACAAAGATAGTCAGCCATATAATATTACATTATTTTTGGCTGACTGTCAATAATTATTAACTAGCGTACGGTTGTTTTTCTTCAGGTTCTTCCTGAATCGGTTTTGGTAATTCTTTTTCTACAACAGGTTGTTTTTGACTTTGTTTTTGTTCATTTAGCGCTTTTGATGATTCGCGGTATTTACGATACCCACCATATCCGTCATATCCTAAATATGCTCCACCTCCGACTGAAATAAACAGAACAATCCAGCCTAAAGTAGAAATAATATCTTTATCCATGACTGCTAATACGAAAATTACTGGTCCTAAAGTCAAACTAATGATATGAAACCAGAATTTCAAGGGTTCTGATTTTTCTTGGAAATAGTAAAGCGACAGCATATAAATAACTCCTCTTGCATAGAAGAATACCGCAAGCAAATAGCCATAGATTGCTATCCAAAAAGGATCTGCTGATTTACCAGAAAAAACCACATATACCATGACTCCGCCCATAATGGTATCGAAAATAATTTCAATTAAGTTAATTGTTCGTAATACTTCTTTCTTAAGCGTCTTTAATAATGGATAAACACGAAGTAACGAAAATAATACAATCGCAATTCCGGTAGTAGCATAGACCACTTCAACTTCATAAAGTTTCATCAATATGCCACCAGCAATTAATATCGCAGCCAAAATCCATTTTACTAACCAACCATATCCAAACTTAGGTTTATTACTCATATAAAATTGAACCCTCCTTTTTTGAAACTCAATCATAATTGATTGTTGTATAAATATTATATAACACTTTACTCAAAAACAATATATAAGCCCAATATATTATTCAAGGTCTTTTGAAAATAGTGCCTGATTCTTTCCGTTCCTTTTTGCGCAATATAACATATCATCTGCTTCTTTAATGTAAGTGTCGAGAGCTTTTTCAATAACTGTTTTTGTTCCACTTACTCCAAAGCTAGCAGTAACTTTCATTTTACGGTGATTATAGACAAAAGCATGGTTGGATAAAGCATTGCATATATCCTGTATTTTTGTTTTTATATCGTTAATCGATACCCCTGTCTGCATATAAATAAACTCTTCACCGCCGTATCTGGCAAAAATACCCTCGCTTCCAAACATTTTCGACAACAGACTTGCCATTTCTTCCAAAACATAATCTCCTGCCTGATGCCCATAAATATCATTAACGATTTTAAAGTCATCTAGATCAAACATCACTGTCACGATATTTTTATGTTCAATCTGAGCTAAATCGAAGGCTTCGGTTGCTAACTGATAAAAATAACGTCGATTATATATATTGGTCAGCCCATCATATGAAGCCATTTTTTCCATTTTGCTTAACTCTTCTTTTTGTTGGGTAATATCATAAAAAATAACACAATAACCTTTACTCTTTTTGTTTAGATAAGCTCCGGGTAAAATTTGTAATTCCAGAGAATAAAAACGCTCAACTCCCTCGACTGTCATTGATATCTCATGATGCAGATTATTAAATAAATCATCAAAAATAGGTTCGGATGACCCACACAAATCACCTAATCTTAATCCGTGCGGATGATTTTTTTGATTCACGAATATTTTTTTTGCCTGTTCGTTCATGCTGACCATTGTATATGTTTCATCCAAAATGACAATCGGAGATAAAGATTTTTCATAGACCAACTGATATGCCTTAGGAACTAAATCGAATAATTCATAATTAAATAAAGCAAAGAACAAGATAAATGAAAAGACTGAAATAAGATATGGAGTCGAGTCTAATGCGCTGGATTGATTACTTAATAGCTGAAAAGCGATTAACAAGAAGCCTATAAAACTTACAAGAAGCAATATAAAAGATCGATTTTTTGCCAAAAAAACACTTCCCCGATAGGATTTATAAAAATTTAATGTTGATAAAACGAGGAGCAAAGCATTATAGCTCGCCTGAATATAATAAAAAATGCCTTTTTGATAAATTATTACATTAAATCCTTCATAATGAATTCCGTTAAAAGGACGGAAAACATGCGAAACATAATACAACGTTTGATACCATTCGCCGTTTGATACGTATAATAGATTTGATAACATTACTATTAAGGGGATAGAGAAAACAAATAGATAAAAGGATCCTTTAATCTTCCTCTGCCGATTTAATAATCTCAATGAAATAATAAACCATAAAGCACTGAAATAGGGGATCGCCAAATGTTGAAATTTGTTAAACAGAAGTTTATCCACTTCGTAATCATTAATAATAAATGCGGCATAAAATGCGGCGTAAAATGCATTTGCCAAAACAAATAATCCGGTTAATTTTAATCCTGATAACTGTTCTTTTCTCGTGAACAAATATATTGCACCAACAAATAAGAAAGATGCAATGATAAACAATGTTACAGAAATGATAAAATCATATCTCATGATTTCACCCCCATATCAAGCTAATGAAAATGATAATTAAGACTTATACTCCGTTCCTGGCTGAAGCATTGTTAACTGTAGTCTCCTCCGATCCAAATCAACGCCAATGACCCAAACCTTAACTATATCGCCAACTGAAACCACTTCTAAAGGATGTTTAATGTATTTTTTGCTCATTTTGGAAATATGAACCAACCCTGCTTCTTTAATTCCGCAATCAATGAAAGCACCAAAATCAACGACATTTCGAACAGTCCCCTGAAGTTCCATCCCAACAACCATATCTTCTAATTTCAGTAATTCGCTTTTTAGCAAAGGCTGTGGATAATTGTCACGTAAATCCCTTTGTGGAGAAACAAAAGCGTCTAACAAATCATCTAAAGTAATTGGATTAATACCGAGTTTTTTAATGATAGCTTGTTTATCGGCAAAAGCGATTTTCGCTTTACATATTTCAGAACCAATCTCTTTAACATCAACAGAAAGTAGTTTTAAGACATCTAATGCTAAATCATAACTTTCTGGATGAATTGGTGTTTTATCGAGAGGATTCGGAGAATCCGGTATTCTCAAAAATCCAATTGCCTGTTCAAAAATCTTAGGTCCTAGCTTAGAGACTTTTTTTATCGCTTCACGATTTTTAAACGGACCTTTTTCTTCACGATGCTTAACAATATTTGTCGCCACTGAAGCAGAAAGACCTGATACATATCTAAGTAATGAAGCGGAAGCTGTATTAACATTGACGCCTACTTGGTTTACGGCCGTCGAAACAACAAAATCTAGTGAATCGCTCAGTTTAGCCTGACTGACGTCATGCTGATATTGGCCAACTCCAATCGCTTTTGGTTCGATTTTTACTAATTCAGAAAGTGGATCCTGCATTCTTCTTGCAATAGAAACTGCCGATCTTTCCTCAACCTGAAAATCAGGGAATTCTTCCCTCGCCAAATCGGAAGCAGAATATACAGAGGCACCCGCTTCGCTGACGATTACATAATATACTTTTTGATTAATTGTTTTAATTATATCGACAACAAAAGCCTCAGTCTCACGGGAAGCAGTCCCGTTTCCAATCGCAATTATCTCAATATGATATTTTTCAATAGTTTTAATGATTTTATCTTTAGCTTCAGCGATTCTTCTTGGATTAACGTTTTCTCCAATGTAAGCTTCGTGAGGATATATAACGCCTTTATCGATAAAATTACCAAATGCATCGATAACTGCAAATTTACATCCGGTTCTGAAAGCGGGGTCGATACCCAAAACCATTTTTCCTTTCATCGGCGGTTGTAATAAAAGACTTCTTAAATTTTCTGAAAAGATATGGATAGCCTGATCTTCTGCTTTATCTGTGAAATCGTTTCTGATTTCTCGTTCGATTGCTCCTGAGATTAAACGTTTATATCCATCCTGAATCGCGCTTTCAACCATAGGAACAACGACAGAAGATTTATTAGCAATCACTTGCTGATTCAAAAATTGATGAATATCTTCAATCTGAACATCAATATTAACCGTGATGACCTTCTCGTTTTCAGCGCGGTTGATTGCTAATATTCGATGTAACTTAATCGTTTTTAAAGGTTCTTCATATTCATAATAATTCTGATAAGTACCATATTCGTCTGTAGCGTCTTTCTTCTTTTTTGTAATGATTTTTCCGGTTCTAAGCGTAAGGTCTCTAATCCATTTTCGGTAATTGGCATTATCAGAAACGATTTCTGCGATGATATATTTCGCTCCGGTATAAGCATCATCGATTGATTCAACTTGTTCATTCAGATAAGGTTTAGCAACTTCATTCAAGTCAACGTTTAAAGGGAAAGTTAGAATAAACTTTGCTAAAGGTTCCAATCCTTTCGCGATAGCTTCTGTCGCTTTCGTTTTTTTCTTTTCTTTATATGGGCGATATAAATCCTCTAAATCAACCAATTTAGAAGCTTCGTTTATTTTCGTTCTTAACTCATCAGTGAGCATCCCTTTTTCATCAATTAAACGCAAAATATCATCTTTGCGTTTTTGTAGGTTTTTACCGTACTCATATTCCTTTTCAATAGCACGAATCTGTTCTTCGTCTAAAGAACCCGTTACCTCTTTACGGTATCTGGCAATAAAAGGAACTGTGTTTCCTTCTTCTAATAAAGACAGCACCGCTTCGGCTTGTGCAACTTTAATGTTTAAACTTGATGCAACTTTTGCAATTAATTCCTGATTCATGTATTCCATCATTAGTAACCTCCATCATTGTTCACTTTATTTATACCACAAAACGATAAATATTTCACGAAAAAGAAAAAACCCTTTCGGGTTTTACTCAAAATTAAGATTTAGTTAAAAGGAATATAAGTTTTCGCTTCAACTGATTTTAAAACATCAATAACATTGGTTGTTCCTGTATAAACTTCTTTAAAATCTCCTGAAGCAACGGAAATGACCATTGGCGTGCGAATTGAAGATAAATTGATAATGTCTAAAAAGTCATCTTTATCGCCAGTAACTGTTTCTTTTAACGTCGATGCATTGACGAAAAATACAGGAACAATCTTGCCATCAATCTTTTCAGCCAATTTTAGAGCTTCTTTTTTGATTTCTAAACAATTAGGACAATTATCAGAATAGAAATAGACCAGATAATCTTCAAGAAGCACATTTTCAGAATCTAACTGATTTAAAATTAAATCATATGATTCGATATGTGTAAAATCTTCATAAGAACCAGTATCTGTAGCTAAATCATAAATGAAAACTGCTGCAACTACAAGAATAACAAGCCCGATAATGCCAACGATTGTTAACAGTAAAGCTTGCTCACTATTTTTCTTTTTAAAACCCTTTGTATATGTTGCCATAAATATCACCCCAGTGTTAATAATTTTACTCAATTTTTGCTTAATTTGCAAGCAAATATTTTATAACTCGACAAAACATCACATTTTAGATTATTCGATGATACAAAAACCGATTGCATAAGCATTTTCGTGTGATATTGAGAGCGAAAAATGATAATTTTTTAGTTTTTCACACTCTAAGTAAGGTTTCCCGAATTCATCATTTTTTATATCCATTTCCGCATACGACAGTTCATAATCAACATGACTTAACGCTTTAGATATTGCTTCTTTAATTGCAAATCTCCCAGCTAAATATTCGGCTTTTCGTTTTTCAGAAGAGAACCCATTATATCTTTCAAATTCTGAAGGACTTAGAATTCTTTTTGCTAAATCCGGTTTAATTCTGGATATTTCAACAATATCAGTACCAATGCCTTTTATCATAATGATTCCTCATTGACTAATAAAGAATTCGCTAAATCTTTTAAAGCCCGGAAGCGGTGGTTTAAAGCGGATTTTGAAATCATATATCCATAATGCTCTTCAGCAGCATAAGACAATTCATTCAAAGTCGATTCCGGATAAAGTTTTCTTAACTCAATGACTTCTTTCAAACTTTTAGGAAGGTCAGATACATGATGTTTTTCAATTATTTCTATATGTTTTAATTGGTGCTGAGCTGCGTCAATCGCTTTTCTTTCATTCGCGATATCGCAGTTTATTACGCGATTAATCGAATTCTTAAAATCCCTTTTTATCCGTGAATCTTCAAATTCGAATAATTGATTCGTCGCTCCGGTCACTCTTAAAAAATCAGATATTTTCTCGGCTTCCTTGATGTACATAATGTATCCGCGTTTGTTTTTTGATACTTTAGCATTTAGAAGGAACTCATCACTTATGGTTTTTAATACTTCAGATTGTTTATCATTAGAAGCTTGAATTTCCAGATGATAAGTTGCTGTTTCTGGCGAATTAATAGATCCGCCGGCCAGAAACGCACCGCGTAAATATGCTCTCTTGCAACATTCTTTTTTAATGAGTTCTGGGTTGATATCCTGAAAAAACATCGCTTGCTTATTCATCAGGGATAACTCTTTTAATATTTCATTGACTTTATCTTCGATATGAGCAATGAATAAATCGTTTTTCTGAAGATTTAATTGTTTTTTACTGATTAACGAAGGTTCAATCTTATATCTTTCTTTAACCAAGCGTATAAATTTTCTGATGACAGCGTTGTTTGTAGTCTGAAAAGCAAGTATCAAGCCTTTGTTGCTCAGTTCAACTGAACCGCCAATATTTAACATTGCCGATAATTCAGCTTTTTGACAACAACTGATATTTTTAATATTTGCTAATTCAGATTTAACTTCACTGGTAAAAGACATGATTACTCCTCCTTTCCATCTTATAAATCAAGATATTTGACTGCAGATAATGCAGCTATCGCACCATCAGATATCGCAGTAGCAATTAATCGATAGTCTTTTTTTGTCACATCGCCGCAGGCAAATAAGCCTGGAAATACTGTCTGCATTTCAGAATTGACTGAAATAAAACCCGATTGATCAATAATGTTGAGATTCTTCAAGAAATTCGTTCGAGGTAAATTGCCTACATAGACAAATAAGCCCTGAACATCTAAAGAAGAGTAATCTAAATTATCTAGATTTTGAACTGTAATTGACTGAAGTAAAGGACTGCCGTTTAATTCAACGACTTTTGAATTGTGTAAAAGAGATATTTTAGGATTTTTTATAACGCGATTAATTAATCCTGCTGCAGCAGTTAATTGCGGAAGATCATGAATGATAGTTACCGACTTCGCAATTTCCGATAAATAGATACTTTCTTCTAATGCAGAATCGCCGCCACCAACTACAACAACGTCTTTGTTCTCGAAAAAGATGCCATCGCACACTGCACAATATGACAGACCGCGGCTTAAATATTGCTTTTCGTTTTTAATTCCCAACGGTCTCGGTTCTGTTCCTGAAGCGACGATGACTGCTTTTGCCTGATATTGACTGATATCGGTCTGAACAATATATAAACCATCACTATAAGTGATATCCACGACATCTCCATAGGTATCTTCAATTTCAAGATCATGGAGGTGATCAATCATCTTATTGACAAGTTCTTCTGCACTTACACGGCTGAATCCCAGATAGTTTTCAACTTTGTAAGTTGATAATACCCTTCCGCCAGGGTTTCCTTTGTCTAAAATAATTATATTTTTATTCGCTCTTTTGGCATAAATTGCGGCCATCATCCCTGCTGGTCCGCAACCCACTATTAACAAATCACATTTAATCATTGCATTTTACTCTGATTCGGTTTCTTTAGTTTTGTTGAACTGAAAATATCCCGGTACTGTGGCGTAAGTATCGCTCTTAATTTTTATTCTTAGTAATAGAGATAATAAGATACCGCCGATAATCATCAAAACCGAAGTGGTTATTGCTGATTTGAATGTCATTCCTAAGAATTCAAACGTTAATGGATCGGTTCTCATGGTTTCAATAAAAATTCTAACACTGCCGTACCAAACCAAATATAATCCGAAAAGGTCCCCGAAACGAACTGTTTTTATTCTTCTGACAATCAGCATAACAGCAAAGCCTAATATATTTAACATTGATTCATAGAAAAACGTCGGATGATAAAAACCTGTCACCGGTGTTACAGCATATCCTCCCGATCCCTGAACGATAAACATATTATTAACGATGAATTCGGGAATACCTATAGAATAACGTAAGACTTCATACTGTTCTTTTAACGTAAGATTAGCAACGCCTTCTGTCATTCCGCCTACTAAACCGCCGTGAGCTTCCTGATTAAAGAAATTTCCCCAACGACCGAATGCCTGAGCGATAATAAAACCAACCGCCATGACGTCAAGTACTTTCCATAAATTAATTTTACGTTTTTTGGTGAAAAAGTATGTACAAATAAACGCCACGAAAAAAGCGCCGTGAATCGCTAATCCTGATAAACCAAAGGTTGAGAAATCAAGCGTTCCGGATGAAAATCCTAACATCCTTAAGAGCGAAGGAAAAAATCCTCCATAGGCAAACTGATCCCATTCGAAGACGACGTACCATAGACGCGCTCCTAAAATCGATACAGGCACTATCCATAAAAATCCATCGATTAAGTCATCTTGTTTAACTCCGGTCCTTTTAATCTCTCTTAATCCAAGAAATAAAGCAACCATGATACCCATCATAATGAAAAAAGAATAGAACACTACCGAACGGTCACCAATAGTGACTAAACGGTTATCAAGCGTATAAATCGCTGTAATTCTTGTATTTGACTGAATTGATGCATAATTTTCTTCCCAAACGCTCCATCTCGTAAAATAAGCATTTTCTTTGTTATTGGGTTTAGCTGGAGGAACAATCTCACAGGGTACCCCTACTTCGCAGGTTATAGTTTTTAGTACAGGGTTTTCTGCATGTTTATCATAAAACTCTACCGTAAAAGTCCCGTCGCCATTCGTTGTAGGTTCGCTTTGACAGCCAATGAAAAATACAGTTGTCAAAATCGTTAATAATACTAAAGTAATTTTAAGGTATTTAGTCATGTTATTCTCCTCGTTTTTTGGCATTATCATTAATTTTTAGATTAAGCTGATTACTAAACGTTTTTGCTGAATTAAAACCCAACATTTTCGATTTATAATCATAAGCTGCAGCTTCTACTAATGTAGCGGTATTTCTCGCTTCAGTAATCGGGAGTGATAAAGAAGTAATATCGGTATCAAAAATCGTTTCTTTTTCTTCAGATAACCCTAGACGGTCAAATTCTTTATTATCATCCCATTTTTCTAATTTTACTATGAGAGAAATCCTTTTGTTTTCCCGGTAAGCGCGTGCTCCAAATAAGTATACAACGTTTACAATACCGATTCCACGAATTTCAAGGAATTTTTTTAGAATATCAGGCGCTTCACCAATAACAACGCCTTTTTCTTTTTGATATACCTCGATTAAATCATCGGCAACAAGCATATATCCTCTGCGGATTAATTCTAAAGCAACTTCGCTTTTTCCAATTCCGCTTTGACCGGTAATAATTACCCCTACGCCATTGATATCCAATAAAACTCCGTGAATAGCAATCCGTTCAGACAATTTCGATTGTAAAAATGAGAATAATTCACTAAATAAAGAAGAGGTTTTATACGAACTTTTCAAAATTGGTATTCCAAACTCGTTTCCATAACGAATAAACACATCAGGAATTACTACGTTTTTGGAAAAAACGAATGCAGGGGGTTGTTTTTCAAAAAGCATTCTGACTCTGATGTTCTGATCAGATTCGCTTAACCAGTGAAAAAAAGTACCCTCCTTAGAACCGATGATTTGAATACGGTCATGTTCATAAAATTCAAACAAACCAGCTAATTCCAGTCCTGGTTTTGATAAATTCGGATTTTTTACTTCCCGATTTAGTCCCTTATTACCAGCCACTATTTCGAGTTTTAAAGCATCAATGACTTGCTGGATAGTTAAGACATTATTCATCTAATCCACCTTCTTTAATTGTGTTTTTTTAGTTTTTTATTCAGGACACTCACAATAAATATATAAAACTGTTTAACGATTAAGCGTACAATCTGGAAGATTGAAACAAACAAAACCGGATAAAGATAATTTTCGAACGAAAACACTTCAAGAGGCAATAACAAATCGATAGCATAAATAAAAATTAAGTTTAACAAAAAGAAAATAAGTCCCGATGAATATAATACAAGTTTTACATGCTTTTTTATCATGATTTGTTTCATTGCAAATTCGAATAATGTAAATATTAAGGCAATAATCAAATAAATCATCTGATTATTTGAAGAAGCGAGACGAAACCCTTCAATGATAAGATAAAACAATATAAAATTGACCAAAAAACCAACGATGAGATTAATAATTAATTGATTAGAATAGTCTAAAGCCAAATTAATTTTAACAACATTTGGTTGGGCTGATTTTTGTTCTTTCTGAAGTTTTTTCTTTTCTTCGGCATTCTGCTTTCTAACATCTTCAATGAGTTTTTCAAGCTCTTCGATGTCTTTGCGAATGTCTTTGTTATCATTCTTATTCATTTAGATATACAAATCCTTTTAATTCATCATATCATAAACATTGTTATAATTCATTATAAAACAGATTTAAGATAATGCCCGGTATAACTTGAAGGATAATTAGCAACTTCCTCAGGAGTTCCTTTTGTAACGATTGTTCCACCGCGATCCCCGCCTTCGGGGCCTAAATCGATGACGTAATCCGCAACCTTTATGACATCGAGATTATGTTCGATGACCACAACGGTCGCACCGTTATCGACGATGTTTTGCAAAACGTTAACCAGATTTACAATATCATGCGAATGAAGTCCGGTTGTAGGTTCATCTAAGATATATATCGATTTATCGGTAATCCGTTTATATAATTCGCTTGCAAGTTTAACTCTTTGCGCCTCTCCTCCGGACAGAGTCGTTGAAGATTGACCGAGCTTGATGTACCCGAGTCCGACATCATTAATTGTTTTTAAGCGTGAGTAAATCTTTGGTACATTCTTAAAAAATTCTACCGCATCTTCTATCGTCATTTGTAAGACGTCAGCTATCGTTTTACCTTTATATTTAACTTCAAGCGTTTCCTGATTATACCTAGAACCATGGCATTCTTCGCATTCGACATAAATATCAGGCATAAAATGCATTTCAATTTTAATAACGCCATCACCCTGACAGTGTTCACAACGGCCGCCCTTAACATTAAATGAAAATCGTCCTTTGTCATATCCGCGCATTTTAGCTTCATTTGTTCTGCTGAATAAATCTCTGATTTCGTCAAACACTCCGGTGTATGTGGCGGGATTACTTCTTGGCGTTCTTCCGATTGCCGATTGGTCGATATCGATGATTTTATCGAAAACTTCATATCCTAAAATATGATCGCACTCACCGGCAACTTCATTTCTTCTTGTTAATAAGTTGACCAACCCTTTATACAATACTTCGTTAACCAAAGAAGATTTCCCCGAACCGGAAACGCCGGTCACAACGGTGAAACAACCAATCGGGAAATCAATATTAATATTCTTAAGATTATTTTGTCTTGCGCCAACGACTGAAATATAACCTCTTTCATGAGGGCGTCTTGTTTGAGGAACTGAAATAGCCATTTTTCCCGACAGATACTGACCGGTCAGAGAAGTATCAGATAACCTTAACTCATCGGGTGTACCAGCAAAAATAACCTCGCCGCCATGAATTCCGGCACCGGGTCCGATATCGACCACATAATCAGCTTCCGCAATCATTTCCATGTCATGTTCCACAACAATCATGGTATTTCCAATATCCCGCATCGACTTTAGCGTGTTAATCAGTCGCATATTGTCTTTTTGATGAAGTCCGATTGACGGTTCATCTAGTACATATAATACTCCCGTTAACCGAGAACCAATCTGAGTAGCCAAACGGATTCGTTGCGATTCTCCCCCAGACAAAGTTCCTGAAGATCGGGTCAACGATAAATAGTCTAACCCCACATTAATCAAGAAATTTAATCTGGTTTTAATTTCTCTTAAAATCGGTCTCGCTATCTCATATTCCTTATCGGTCAGCGTCATATTTCTAATAAAATCATATAAATGAAGGATGCTCATTGATGTAAAATCATAGATATTCAGTCCATTTATCTTTACGGATAAAGCCGCCTCGTTTAGACGTTTTCCATGACATACTTCGCAAGAGGTGTCATTCATCATCGATTCAATCCAGTCACGAACCATTCTAGAAGTCGTTTCTAAATATCTTCTTTCTAAACTACTGACAATACCTTCAAAAGTTCGTTTTTGATTATGTTCATTTTCACTTGATTTCGACTGTAACTTAAAATGTATGACTTTATCGGTACCAAATAAGATAACGTCTCGTTCTTCCTGTGATAACTGATTAAATGGTTTATTAACATCAATGTTAAAAACCTTACAGACCTGAAAAACTTGTTGCATATAAATAGATTCAGTATTTGCATATTTATCCAGCGCGCCCTGCATTAGCGATAAATGATCATTAGGAATTAATAACTTAATATCTATTTTTCGTTTAAAACCGAGTCCTGAACATTCAGGGCACGCACCATATGGAGCGTTGAATGAAAACAACCGCGGTTCAAGCGATCCAATCTGGAATCCGCATTCCGGACAGCTGAAATGTTCTGAAAATAGTTTCTCTTCATCGTTGACTAAAGCAATCATGAGCCCTTCAGATAACTTCGTTGCCGTCTCGATAGAATCATATAAACGAGATCTTACCCCATCTTTAATAACTAAGCGGTCGATGACAACTTCAATGTCATAACGTTTCGTTTTTTCTAAAACAATCTCTTCATCCAAATCGTGATCTTCTTTGTTTATTCTGACTCTTGTATATCCTTCCCGTCTTAAATCAGAAAGAACCTTTTCATGCATGCCTTTTTTTGCACGGATTACCGGAGATAATATGACGACTTTCGCCCCGGAAACTTCCATAATTCGATTAGTCATTTCCTGAATTGTCTGGCTTGAGATTTCAATATCGTGGTGAGGGCAAAAAGGTCTGCCGATACGAGCATAAAGCAGCCTTACATAATCATATATTTCCGTAACAGTTCCGACGGTTGACCTGGGATTGTTTGAAGTGGTTTTTTGGTCGATAGAAATAGCTGGTGATAACCCCTCAATGGAATCAACGTCCGGCTTTTCCATATTTCCTAAAAATTGTCTAGCATAAGCAGATAAACTTTCAACGTAGCGTCTTCGTCCTTCTTCATAAATTGTATCAAAAGCCAAACTGGTCTTTCCTGAACCGGAAAGGCCTGTCATGACAATCAATTTATTTTTAGGCAATGACAAATCAATATTTTTTAGATTGTTTTCTCTTGCCCCTTTAATGATAATTTGTTCATTCATTTTGCTCACCTTGATTTATTATAACATAACGTCAAAATCTTGATAAAAACAAAGAATCGTGGTTTACGACTCTTCGTTCATCATTTTGACAAATTCATCTTCAGATAAAATCTTTACTCCCAATTCCTGACCTTTAGTTAATTTAGATCCCGCTTCGGTTCCAGTTAAGATAAAATCCGTGTTTTTAGAAACTGAAGAAGAAACTTTTCCTCCTAAATCTTCAATAATTTTAGCAGCTTCATTCCGAGAAAAACCTGTAAGAGTTCCTGTTAAAACAAATGTTTTTCCCATAAAGGCTGATGCTACGTTTTTAGCTGTTGATTGGTATTCCATATTTAAGCCAAGTTCAGTTAAATCATTAATCAAAATCTGATTTTTTTCGTCTTTAAAATAATTAACCAGACTCATCGCTATTGCTTCACCGATATCATCAATTTCTATCAAATCAGTGACGGTTGCTCCCATTAATTCCGTCATAGAACGATGTTGTTTTACCAACGTTTTCGCAATTTTTTGACCGACATGTCTTATTCCCAACCCAAACACTAATTTCTCTAGGTTATTGTTTTTACTTGTTTCAATTGCCTGAAGAAGATTATCGATGCTTTTTTGACCGAACCCTTCTTTACTCATTAATTCTAAACGATAATCCTTTAATTTAAAAATATCGGAAATCGACGAAATATAACCGTCGTTAAATAACTCAGTTACAACCTTTTCACCAAGACCTTCAATATTATAAGCATCCCTCGACGCAAAATGAATCAATCCTTCTATTTTTTTTGCTTCGCAATGAGGGTTCAGACAGTAATAGTCTGCTTCTTCGGGTTTGCGAACAAGGACAGAATTACATTTAGGGCAGTTCTGTACCATTGAAAATTTAATTTCATTACCCGTCCGCCTATCGGGCAGCGTTTTAACAACTTCTGGAATTATTTCTCCTGCTTTACGGATTACGACATCGTCGCCAATCCGAATGTCCTTATCAAGGCAATAATCTTCGTTGTGAAGCGTTGCTCTTTTCACAACCGAACCTGAAACCATGACCGGACTTAATTCCGCAACCGGTGTAATTACTCCGGTACGACCAACCTGAAACGTAATACCGTATAAATGCGTAATCACTTCTTCAGCAGGAAATTTGTAAGCTGTAGCCCATTTAGGTGATTTAGCGGTATAGCCAATTTTCGGATAAAGCGATAACTCGTTAACCTTAATGACGACCCCGTCGATTTCGTAAGGTAATTCATGACGGATTTGACTGATGTGATTGATATAGTCAATGACATCGTCGATAGTTTTACATTCCTTTGTCAGTGGATTAACTTTAAAACCCATGGTTTTTAACATTAGAAGTGCTTCGCTGTGAAGCGGCTTTAAATCACGATTCATCAGATAATATATAAATGCATCGAGTTTTCTTTTACCAACCACTTTGGGATCTAATTGTCTCAATGTTCCTGCAGCGGCATTTCTCGGATTTTTGAATACTTCTTCATTTAACCGTAATTTATCCGCATTAGCTTCTTCAAAAGATTTTTTACTCATATATACTTCGCCACGAACTTCTATCGGCTCATAATATGGGATTGAAAGCGGAATCGATTTAATCGTTTTGACGTTTTCAGTAACGTCTTCACCAATGATTCCATCTCCTCTGGTTGCGGCCAGTTTTAATAATCCCTGATCATAATGAAGTGCAATCGATAATCCATCGATTTTTAATTCGGCGACGTAAGAAAACCGAGAAACTTCTTTTTTGATTTTAGCGTCAAAATCTCTTAATTCATCTTCGTTAAAAACATTTGATAAAGATAACATTTGAGATTTATGTTCCACTTTTACAAATTTATCAAGCGCCATTCCTCCAACTCTTTTTGTCGGAGAATCGGACAATGCATATTCTGGATTTTCCTTTTCTAAACTCGATAGTTCATTAATCAGGCGGTCATACTCCTGATCGCTGACAGTAGGATTATCAAGAACATAGTATTCATAATTATAACGATTTATTAAATCAGTCAATTGTTTTATCCGTTCTTTTACAGTCATAATATATCACCTATATTTTCTGGATACTTGGATGATCTTTCATCAATACTTTAATTCCATATTCTGCTTTAAAAGCAATGGTAACTTTATCTTTGTCAATCATTACAACCACACCTTCTCCAAAGGTAATATGTTTGACTTTATCGCCAATTGAGAACTGATTTTTTGTTGGTGCATAAGACGACACGGTTTCCGTTGCGGTTTTTTCTTCTTTTTTATTGAAGTTTGCAAACGAATGCTGCCGTTTCATTATTCCCTGATGATCAACTAAATCCTGCGAAATTTCCCCTAAAAATTCAGAGTCCGGATTTGATTGATAATGACCATACATAAACCTCGATTTTGCATTTGTTATATAGACATATTCTTTAGCGCGTGTTAAACCGACATAAAATAATCGTCGTTCTTCTTCAACATCATTCCGCTCGAGCAAACTTTGGTTTGAGGGAAAGAGCGTCTGTTCAAAACAAGTTAAAAAGACAACTTTAAATTCCAATCCTTTTGCAGAGTGCATCGTCATTAACGATACGTACTCATCATTCTCTAGCAAGTCTTCAGCTTCTGCTCTCAACGCTAATTCATTTAAAATATTAACTAAAATATCGTAATTCTTCATTAAATCGAATTCTTTTATTTTTTCGAGAATAATCGTTTTAAATTCCTGGAGGTTTTCGATTCTTCTCTCTGCCTCAAGCATTTTTTCTCCTGAAACAGCCTCTTTTTGAAGTGAATTAAGATATCCGCTATTATTCAATAAGTTTTCATAAGTTACTAAAAGATTGACATTCTCAATTTCGCTTAAAAGATTTTCAATCATTTTTTTGAATTCAACGAGCTTTAAAGCGGTTGATTTCCCAACTAAAAAATCAACGCCCTGATCGATACAGTCCATGATTTTTAGTTGATGGTCTTTAGCATATTCCTGTATTTTTTCAAAACTGGTTTGTCCTATTCCTCTTTTAGGCTCATTATAAACGCGTGCGAAAGCATAGTCGTCATGAGGATTAACTATTAGACGTAAATATGAAATGATATCTTTGATTTCTTTTCGCTTATAAAACGAAATATTACCGATGACTTTATAGGGAATGTTATATTTAAGTAAGACATCTTCAAATTTACGGCTCATTGAGTTATTACGATACAAAATCGCAATGTCTTTATAACTTGATCCCGTTTTGTAAAACTGTTTGATTCGGTCATAAACATAATAGGCTTCTTCATCATCAGATTCCGCTTTATAATGAATGATTTTTTCACCTTGACCTAATTGCGAAAACAAATCTTTAGGGATTCGATTGCGATTATGTTTAATTACTGAATTTGCAGCATCTAAAATCGTTCGTTTTGAACGATAATTCTGATTCAGGATAATCTTATGATGATTAGGAAAATCACGCATAAATTTTCTTATATTTTGAATGTTTGCACCACGGAAAGCATAGATACTTTGATCTTCATCGCCAACGATAAATATGTTTTCATGTTTCTGAGCGAGAAGATATACTATATCGTATTGTAAATCGTTGGTATCCTGAAATTCGTCAACCATGATGTACTCGAACCAACTTTGATATTTTTTAAGAACATCCGGAAATTCTTTAAAAAGCCGGATGACTAACACTAGCAAATCCTGAAAATCTACTAGATTATTCTTTTTAAGATATCTCTGATATTCTTCGAATACTTCTCCCAAGATTTTCTTGAACGGCTGCGACTGAATCTCAATAACAATTGGGTCCGCTTTTGCATCTTCAATCAGATTTGAAAGCACCTTTGGATTATATTGTTTCGGATCATAATTCAGATCCTTAAGAATATTTTTAGTAATGATTACCGTGTCATCATCATCAATAATCTGAAAATTGCTATCATAACCTAAATGATGAATATCGTTTCTTAATATTTTAGCTCCCATCGCATGAAAAGTAGAAATCCAAATACCTTTTAGCGGCATCTTTATCAATTTAAAAACTCTCGATTTCATTTCTTCAGCTGCCCGATTTGTAAAAGTAATCGCCAATATGCGATTAGCTGGAATTCCAATTTCATCAATAAGGTATGCAACACGATTCGTCAAAACTCTTGTTTTACCTGACCCTGCGCCTGCAACCGCCATGACGGGACCTGAGACGATGCGAACAGCTTCGGCTTGCTGAGGATTGAGATTTTCGAATAATTTTGAAGCCATTGTATCACCCGTAAATATTATATCATAATCCTTTATGATATGACCGGTTTTCTCTAGTAAAAACATAAAAAAAGACGGATTTTTTCCGTCGTTTTTTTTATTCTTTTTTTATTTTTATATCCTGTATCAATTGTTTAATTTCTTTAAAAATATTATAGATTGCCAAGAGACATAAAAGCGACAAAACTACTAAAAACGTAATGATTTGATACTTTTCCCAAACCGTATTTACCGCAGAATCAAAATTGATGAAAGTCAAAACGTTTCCGATAATGCCTACCACCGTCGCTGCCAGTAATAATACAAAACAGATAAGACGAATAATATCTCTTTTCATAATTATTTATAACTTGATTTTAGTTCAACCGTACGATTGAAAATCAAATGTCCTTCGGATGTGTCATAGTCAGCAGAAAAATAACCATTTCTCACAAACTGATATTTATCTTCCGGTTTAGTTTCTTTTAATGATTCCTCGACATATCCTTCAAGAGTCTTCCATGAACTTGGATTTAGACGATCCTCAAGTTTGCGATCGCTATCGCTATCAACCATCAACGGTTCAAACAAATTAAATGTTGAGCGAACAGCTGAAGTAGCTTCAATGAAATGAATATTTCCGTTAGGTTTTCTGGCATTAAACCCGGCCCCTGATTTCGTTTCAGGATCATAAGTACAATGTAATTCTTTTACACTGCCATCTTCATTTCTTATCACTGTTTCACATTTAATGAAATAAGCGTGCATCAAACGGACTTCTAATCCTAAAGCCAGACGTTTCCAACCTTTTTCCGGAATTCCATCGAAGAAATCATCTTTTTCGATGAAAACAGTTCTACCAAATGCAATCTTTCTTGAACCTAATGATTCATTCTCATTATTATTAGGCATATCTAAATATTCAATCTGATTTTCAGGGTAATTTGTAATGACAACCTTTAACGGATTAAGAACTGCGTTGACACGCTTATTTGTCAATTTTAAACATTCTCTCAGCGAGTTTTCTAACATTTCACTCGATACAGTCGAATTAATGCGGGATAATCCTGTTGATAAGACAAAATTCCGAATTGCTTCAGGGGTATACCCTCTTCTCCGTAACCCAACTAGTGTAGGCATTCTTGGATCATCATATCCTTTAACTAATTTTGAATCAACTAGTTGTTTTAAATAACGTTTTGACATAATTGTATTAGTAATATTTAATCTACCAAATTCGTATTGGTGAGGAACATGCGGCATTTCGCATTTTTCAACAAACCAATCATACAATACACGATGGTCAACATATTCTAATGAACACAAAGAATGAGTAATTCCTTCAATGGCATCCTGTAACGGATGAGCAAAATCATACATTGGATAGATACACCATTTATCACCGGTATTATGATGATGAATATGGATTATGCGGTAAATTACAGGATCACGCATATTGATATTCGGACTTGCCATATCAATTTTAGCTCGTAATGTTTTTTCTCCGTCTTTATATACGCCGTCGCGCATTTCATAAAATAACTTCAGATTTTCGTCGACAGAGCGGTTCCGGTACGGCGAATCCGTTCCGGGTTTATTTAATGAACCGCGGTATTTTGAAATTTCTTCGGCATTTAAATCGCAGACATAAGCTAATCCTTTTTTAATTAGAAGAACCGCTCTCTGAAAGGACTCTTCAAAATAATCAGAACCGAACAGAACTTTCGCAGGCTTATAACCCAACCATTCAATATCTCCTTTGATTGCTTCAACGAACATTGCGTCTTCTTTCACAGGATTCGTATCGTCAAATCTCAGGTTAGTGTTACCACCAAACATTTTTGCCAGTTCAAAATTAGTAATAATTGCACGGGCGTGTCCAATATGAAGATAAGCATTTGGTTCTGGTGGAAAACGAGTCATTATTTCTTTGATTTTTCCACTGACTAAATCTTCTTCCATAATAGTTTTAATAAAATTAGATGACATTTCCATAATGATATCCTCCGATTAACCTATTGAAGTTTTAATCTTGAATCAGCGTTTAAGTAATAGTCTGAAACAAGTTTTGTTTTTTGATATTTGAAATAACCAGCAGCAGCAATCATAGCTGCATTATCTGTACAGAACTGCATTGAAGGAAAATAAACAGGTACAAAAGTAATTCTCTCAAGCATCTTAGCGCGTAGTCCTCGGTTAGCTGCAACACCACCCGCAACAATTATCTGTTTTACTTGGTATTCTTTCGCAGCTTTTGAAGTTTTTTGAACTAACACATCGGTTACTGCTTCCTGAAAACTTCTTGCAAAATCTGCGTTATTAATTTCTTCGTTTCGCTGAACCATATTATGATGAAAATTGATGACATGTGATTTCAATCCTGAAAAGCTAAAGTTGTAATCATTTGTATCAATCATCGGCCTGGGGAAATTATATCTATCCTGTCCGATTGCTGATAATTTATCAACCTGAGGTCCTCCAGGATATGGAAGGTTTAGAACTCGTGCAATTTTATCGTATGCTTCTCCCACTGCATCATCCTGTGTTTCACCAAGTTTCTGAAAATCAAAATGTTCTTTCATTAATATCAATTCAGTATGTCCGCCTGAAACAACAAGGGCTAAGCAGGGAAATTCTATTTCACGTTCAAGGTTGTTAGCATAAATATGTCCTGCGATATGATGAACTCCTATAAGCGGAATTTGATAATTCATCGCAATGACTTTTGCAGCAGAAACTCCGATTAATAAAGAACCAATCAATCCTGGCCCTTCTGTAACCGCAACTAAATCGACGTCAGAATATTTTAATCCTGCCTTTTTAATTGCCTGGTCAAATACCAAAGTTACTCCTTTAACATGCTCTCTAGATGCTATTTCAGGAACAACCCCGCCATATTCTTTATGTATATCTATCTGACTTAATACAACATTTGATAATACCGTTTTACCATCTTTAACCAATGCGACACTCGTTTCATCGCAACTAGTTTCTATTCCTAACACAATCATCTTATTTACACCACTTTCGCTAAAAGTTCTTTAGCATGAGATCAGCATCTTCGCCGTTTTCGTAATATTGTTTTCGGACCGCTACTTTTAGAAATCCGAATTTTTGATAAAAGTATTTCGCCAAATTATTAGACTGGCGAACTTCAAGTGTTAATGTTGTTACTTTATGTTCTTTTAAAAAATCAAGAACGAAATTCATGAGTCTTGACCCAAGTCCTTGCGTTTGCATTTCAGGTACAATGTAAATATTGAGTATTTGTCCTAGAGGGGTATCAATCCATATTCCAACATGTCCAAGAAACGTCTTATTGTCGGGATTTTCCATTACAAAATAATATGTAAACGGATTTTGTTCCAGCTCGTATTTATAGGTTTCTTCACCTAATGATTGTCCTAATATCCGGCGATCATTTATAACGACGACGGGAATATCGTTTTCGTTCATAAACCGAATTTCTGCATTCATTAAATCGCCTTATTTCTTTCAGCTTCGGTGATTTGTAAGTAATTGGGGACCAAAGCATGAACATCGGCAACTTGATAAATTAAGTTGCTATTAATCAGTTTTTCAATTTTTGGCATACCTTCAGTAATAAGATCATGCACTTCACTTAACCCAGCTTTAAAAGTTTCAAGATTCGTTAACTGGTCTTGATTTACAACAGTTAATATTCCGTTTGTTTGCTGGTAAGTTGATAAAAAGGCGTTTCCTCTTCTAGCATCGATAGAAGATAATATATTCATAGATTCTGAACAGGATGCCAATAACGCGAGTGAAGAGAAGGAATATAACTCTATAGAATTGAGATAAGCAATCATTTTTGCTATTGATACGCCAATACGGACTCCGGTATAACTTCCCGGACCGATTCCAACTAATATGCCCTCAATCTGATTTAACTGAAGTTGTTGTTTTATTAATAGTTGATCGATTAACGGCATAATGGTAACTGAATGATTACTTTCGCCTTCTTGAGAAATCGAATCTACAGTTTTTCCGTCAATCAGAAGTGCAAGATAAATCGATTTAGTTGCTGTATCGATTGCTAATAGTTTCGACGGCAGATTCATAGTCACCACTTCCTTCAATTGTTACAAGCCTTTTGTTTTCATCAATAATATCAATTGATATCTCTAAAAAATCGTTTGGGAGCATGGTTTTAATATATGAATACCATTCTATAACTGCAATGCCAGCCCCATAAATAAAATCATCTAATTCGTAATCATAACCGATATTTTCCAGTCGGTAAACATCCATATGGTATAAGGGGATATCTCCTTGGTAAACCTTTAGAATTGTAAAGGTCGGAGAGTTGACATTATCTCTCACACCAAGATGCTTCGCCAAAAACTGGGTAAAAGTTGTTTTTCCACTTCCGAGAGTTCCATTTAACCCAATAATATACCCCGGTTTAACCGTAACAGAAACAGCATTTGCCAATTTATCCATGTCGGATAAATTATTGATATTAAAGCTTTTTTTCATCATTTCACCCAATCTATCAGTATCATAAAAATTATATCATATTATATCGTTATTCTATTGTCATTATTCATCTGATTACATTAATAATTTATTCAACTTACTATAAATAATAAATGATTTATGCTATAATTGTCAAACAAGGAGTATAGTCAATAACATCTTTTATAATTAGACTATAATACATGAAGCCCATGTTCCTGATTATTCATAATCCCTTATCGAGCAATAAAAAATCTAAAAAAAGAACTCAGAAAATTGTTAAATTTTGTCAAAAAAATAACATTCCTTTTAATTTGCGTTCAACTTTAAAAATCGATAATCTAAACACGTTTTTAGATAAAAATCCCCAAATTACAGACATTATCTATTGTGGTGGCGACGGTTCATTCAACTATCTTGTAAACCACGTTGATGTGAATGCCATTACACAAAAGATTCACCTTGCCCAAAGCGGGTCAGGGAATGATTTTTTAAGAACTTTAAAGCGTTTAAAATATAGCGATATTTCTATCGGTCAGGCCAACAATAACACCAAACCGGTTCGTTTTATCAACGGATGTGGTCTTGGCGTCGATGCGGCTGTATGTCATTTTGTCAACGCCGACACAAAAAAGAATAAATTATCCTACTTTATTAATACTTTCAAAGCTATCTCACAATTTCATCCGACAAGTATGGATGTTACAGTAGATGGAAAAATTCATCATTTCAGTAAAACATTTTTTGTCGCAATTCAAAATGGATGTTACTTTGGCGGAGGAATGAAAATTGCTCCTAAGGCAGATCCCTCTAGTGATGAATATCAAGTTATCGTTGCCCACAGTATTTCTAAAGCATTAATTAGTCTGTTATTTATAACCATTTATTCCGGATCTCATGTTCATCTTAAAAAATATGTTACGATTTTAAAAGGAAAATCAATCAAGATTTCCTCTGACCTCCCAAATTATTTCCAAACCGACGGTGAAGTCATAGACGACGTAAGTTATGTGGAAGTAAGCAAAATAACCTCTCGGAATTTTTATGCTTACTCTCCTAAAACAATCAAAGAAAATTTAACTAAATAATTGGATTATTAAAGAAAATGGATAGAAAACCTATCCATTTTTAATTAAGTTTTTTTTCTAATTCTGCTTTTAATGTTTCAAATCCCGGCTTACCTAATAAGGCAAACATATTTTTTTTATATGCTTCAACACCAGGTTGGTCAAAAGGATTAACTCCTAAAACATATCCGCTAATTCCACAGGCTAGTTCAAAGAAATACACCAGATATCCAAACATAAATGCATCAATTTTTTCGATATTGATAACAATACTTGGTACAAGGCCTTCCTCATGTGCCAATAAAGTTCCTTCAAAAGCTTTTTTATTTACAAAATCCAATGATTTTCCCGCTAAGTAATTAAGTCCGTCTAAATTGTTCTTTTCGTTTTCAATAAAGACTTCTTTTGCGGGTTTCTCAATATTAATGATGGTTTCAAACATAATTCTTCTACCATCTTGAATATATTGTCCCAAAGAATGTAAATCAGTCGAGAAATTAGCACTTGAAACAAATAACCCTTGGCGATCTTTTCCTTCAGATTCGCCAAACAACTGTTTCCACCATTCAGAGAAATATGTTAAGGATGGTTCATAATTAATTAGCATTTCAATCGCTTTGTTGCTACGATAAAGCATATTCCGAATCGCTACATATTTATAAACATCATTTTTATTGATATCTGTATTTTTATATTCTGATTTTGCTTTCTTAGCTCCTTTCATAATGGAGCGAATATCAATTCCGGCCGCAGCTATCGGTAATAGCCCTACAGCAGTTAAAACACTGTAACGTCCGCCAATATCGTCAGGAACAACGAAAGTTTCATAGCCGTTTTCAACCGCTAAAGTTCTCAACGCTCCCTTTTCTTTGTCGGTAGTTGCGTAAATTCGATCTTTAGCGCCAAGAATTCCATATTTTTCTTCCAACAGTTTCTTAAACACTCGGAAAGCGATAGCTGGTTCGGTCGTGGTTCCTGATTTTGAAATCACATTTACTGCGAAATCTTTGTTTTTTACGTATTCTACAAGTTCATTAAGGTATGTAGAAGACATTTGATGACCAGCAAAAATGACTTCTAATTTCTTCTTCTGTACAAAATATGGAGATAACATTTCAATTGCTGCTTTCGCGCCAAGATATGAACCGCCAATACCTATAACAATCAGAATCTTAGCCTGTCTGCGAATCTTTCTCGAAGCGAGTAATATCCGTTTCAATTCTTCTTTATCATAACTATTAGGTAAATCAACCCATCCTAAAAAGTCATTCCCTTTACCGGTTTTGTCTTTTAATTGTTTGTGAGCGTGATTAATTTCTTTTTGCATAACTTTAAACATCGATTCATCGACAAAAGGCAATGCATGCTTTATGTCTAAATTTAAATACTTTTCCATTACAAATCCTCCTAAAAAACACCAATCATTATATCATAATTGCATGTTTGAATAAAGAGATGATTCTTAGTTAAAAACGTTTTCTTCATTCAAAAAGAAAAGCGACTTATTTATTGTCGCTTTTTCTATAATTTTCGATCCATATTGGTAACATTGTCTTGAGCGGTTCGAAACCGACTTTTAAATGTATTTTTACATATTTCTTTTTTTTCGTCACATTGACATTTTTATAACTTAAACTTACTTTATTATCGGCGTTAATATCTAAAACTTCTAATTTAACATAATCACCGATTTTAAAATACTCTTCAATATTTTTGACGAATCCATCACTAATTTCCGAAATATGTACTAACCCATCGATATTCTCATCGATTTTGACAAACGCCCCATATGGTTTGATTCCGGTTATTCGTCCCTTAACGACGTCACCTTTTTTCATATCAAACACCTCATATAGATTGTATGAATAGAGTATACCATAATTATCATGAAAAATCATATTTTTTGAAAATGATTTGAAAAAACGTCCGCATATTTGCGAACGTTTATAATTAATTATTTCAAAATTAGACTGCGTAATTATGTGCTACTGAACTGGCGGCCGCTGCGGCAATTGCACCGATAAGGTCATCCATAAACGTATGGCAGGCATCGGTATCCTTGCCAAGTTTATCAAGTTTTCCAATAATACCGGGTTTGATTTTATCGACATACCCAAAATTAGTTAAACCAATCGATCCATAAATATTGCATATCGATAAAACCAGAATTTCATCTATGCCATAAAGAGGATTATCAGAATTAATCAGGGATTGAAGCGGTTCAGAAAGTTTATGTTCTTCCGCTAAACGGTCTAATTCAATACCCGTTAAAATAGCATTGTGTACTTCCCGCTTAGATAAAACACGGTCGACTGCTTCAGCACAGACTTCCATAGTAAGATTAGGAACATACTTTTTTTGCAAATCAAAAACAATTTCAGTAATATCTTCTAGTTTAACGCCACGCTCATTAAATAATTTAATGCATAATTCTTTCATTGGTCCACTGTATTTATCCATTTATTTTCCCTCGCTTAAACGTGATCGACACCTATAACTCCCGGAACTCTCTCAAGTAAGGTATCTTCAACTATTTCTCTTAATGTTGACTCAAAACCACCGCAACCCACGCAAGCACCTGTCATGTTAATATAGACAATTCCATCTTCAAATTTGATAAATTCGACATCGCCGCCGTCTCTTTGAATGTAAGGTCTGATTACATTAAGAACCGACTGGATTTCTTCAATTATTTCTTCATAAGTCATATTAATCACCTCGTACTCATGCTTTTACTGTTCGCGTTTTTTATTAGGGTTGAAATTAGGATTTTTTAAGATGAAATACGGGCAATTCATCGCACATGATTCTAACAAATAATCTGGTATCAAACGATAATTATTAGTCTTACCGTTTTTTGTAAATCCTTTTAAGCGTAAGACTCCCGACGCATAATCGCCAACGATGTAAGGATAGATATCAAAAACATCTAGATAACGTTTATTAAAATCATCTAGAATGAAAGCGTCTCGATAGTCTTTAATTAATTCAAATTCGCCATGAATAGTTTCTAACATTTAACTTCAACTCCTACCGCATTAATATTGTATCATATTTTAAGTATTTACAAGCAAATAATGTCCTGCTTATCCTATAGAGAAAACAAACGGGCAAAAGCCCGTTAATTACAATAGAACAATTTCATCGGATTCTAGCAAGACAACAGCTTCACAAATAATCGCTTTTTCTTCCCCGACAATTCCCAAACCTTCAAAAGTTGTTGCTTTCACAGAAACGTTTTTTATATCTGTATTAAGTATATCAGCGATATGTTTTCTCATCTCATCAACATAAGGTCTTAATTTTGGTTTTTCCAGTGAAACCATACAATCTAAATTTTTAACGATATATCCTTTGCTTTCAATAAAATCATATACTTCCTGTAATATTAAAGATGAATCATAATTTTTGTACTTCGGATCCGTATCAGGAAAAAACTTACCTAAATCACCCAAAGCCATCGCCCCCAAAATCGATTCGGCGATGGCGTGTAATAAACAATCCGCGTCCGAATGACCTACAGGCCCTTTGTAATGATCAATTTTAATTCCGCCCAAAATAAAGGGTCTTCCTTCTGCCAGGGGGTGAATATCTTTTGAAAAACCAATCCTAATCATAAAATATCCTCCAATTTCATAAGATCAAATTTTGTCGTCACTTTTATATTATCATCATTTCCTTCAACAATTAACACTTTTCCGTGGTTATATGCGAAATAAATCGATGTATCATCAGTAAATTGGGTTTTAGACGATTTAAAAGCTTCATGAGCGTTTCTTATTTCATCAGTAATGAAAACCTGAGGAGTCTGAATAAGATATGCCTGGTCACGAATGACATCGCCGATAATCTGATTGTTTTGGACCAACTTAATCGTATCTTTGGACTTCACCGCTAATGTTAAAGCTGATGCCTCGACTAACCCAGCCTTAAGGAGATCCAAATGTTCTTTTTTTAAATTTGGACGGGCACCATCGTGAATAAAAACGACTGCATTCGATACGAACTTTAATCCTCGGCATACGCTTTCTTGTCTGGAGTTTCCTCCCTCGACTAAAATGACGTTCTTGCCTGATAAAACCGAAAGCATTTTTTCTTTGTCATCTTTAGCGTAGACGATGATAATTTCCGAAAAATCAGGGTCATTCAAAAACCGATCTACGCTATAAAGAAGAATCGGTTTATTATGAACCTCATAAAAAACTTTATTATAACCTAATTCGGTCCTTGTTCCAGCGCCTGCCGCAACGATTAATGCTGTATACATAATATCCCTCGATTTAATAAATCTTTAGTTATTCACCAAAAATGGAGTAATTTTTTTTAGGGTTGCGTATTGCTTCATCAAGCGATTTAGATGCTAATCCGATAAATTCATTTAAGGAATAAGTTGACCATGGTTCGTGTTTAATTATTCCGAGGTTAGGATATACGATTTGTTGAATTCCGCCGATATTAATAGCTAAATTAATTAAATCTCCGCCGCTTTGCAACGCTCTTAACAGAACCTCGTATTTTCTTTGCTCCTTTATGATTAAAGCAAATTGAATTCCGGTGATTCTGAAAATAGAATTCAAATCTTTAGCAAAATGATAACGCATCTTTTTGATATATTCGGAAATCATTAAATTCCCAACGTCACGTCCAAAGCGTTGATTAATATCGGGAATATTTGTCAATTGAATCATAACTAAATAAAAAGCTTCTGGCTCTTTGGCCGCTTGTGTCAGGTACTGAACTAAATGTTGTTCTGTAGGCAATGAATCAATTTCATGAATAAGCGTTTCGGGAAATAATTTCATATCGATTCCCTTAATCAAAGATATTAATTGTATCTTTTTATCAAACTCGAAGACTTTAGCCCTTTCTTCGACCCAAACAAATATGCCGTTGCGATTAATGCGATACTTCAAATCAAAGGAAGGTGTTTTTTTATTAATCTTCTTTATCGTTGACAAGTACTGAGTGCGATCATCCTCGTGAATGAGATTTGCGTATTCGTCGAGCGTGAACTCCGTCTGTTTCAAATCGATGATTTTTTGGAATTGATCTGTGACAAAAAAACCATCTAAGTTATCATTATAAAAGACTAATGCATCAGGAACCAGACCAATAGTTGATATATATCTTAACCTTAATAATTCTGAAACAGATTTGATTTCATCCAATTCTTTTTCCATTTCAAAAAAATCATAATCAGTCAGATTCTGAGTGATTCTAACTTTCGATGTGAAATTCAGCGCAATTAAAATCACCGATGCATACAAAACATATCCAAAATAATCGATAAATCGTGTTGCATCGATAAAGGATAACCAATTCGGTTTATAGATATATATGCCATATACTCCGCCCAAAAGAATAAGCAATATTATTTTCCATACTCGCCATTTTTTATATATAACTGATGAGGCAATCGTTAAAATGATGCCCAATCCATATGAAGCGTACATTAAATACTCATTCATAATTACTACCACCTTTAATTCATTTCAATTAACGTTTGATATTTCCGCGAACATACAGTAACGGATAAAAATAAGTCATAAAAAGGCCGAGGAACAAAAGATTATATAAAGCAGATACATATCGCTCCCCGGTAACATATGTAAATGCCAAAATCAATATGAATAGCAATGACCAGACTAAAGTTAAACCGTTATTAATCGCTTTAAATAAAGAAGACTGTGCATAATCACGATTATAATCGTATTGATGGAAATCATGAACAATCGGTTTGTTAATGATCCAAGAAATCAAAAAGACTAATGCCATTGAACCTAAATAGAGGTCGTCAGAACGTAATTTATTAAAATCTGGCCAAATTATCGCCAACAGAATAATCACAAGCAGAATTGCATTTATGACATATTCAAACCAGGAGATATCACGGTATTTATAGTATTTTGCATACATAATTACTAAACATAAAATAAATGCAAAAGGAGCTAACCATATTATGTTAATGAAATTCGATAAGAAAGACATTATTCCCCAAACCAGCAAATATGCAAACAAAAACTTAACCCCCAAAAAATAGATTTCGGATTTTGGCTGGAATATTGATTCCTCTACTTGATAATCGTCTAGGTTAAAAGCAGCAACAATTTCATTTAAATCAGATTCCTTGCCTTGATATTTAAATCCTCCGCTTTTTAACACTGTATCAAGCGAAGCTTTTTTTAGGAGTAGACTGGTTAATTTATCATTAGTGGTATAAATTGACATATCGGGGCTAAAATATTCTCCGCGGTGTATGGTAATATTTTTAGCTTTCGTTCGGATAAAGTAATTACTTTTGCCAATGTGGAAATTAATATGTTTTTCTGTTTTTCCTAAATGTTTCTTCCCATAATTATGGCGAAGCATCATCATGATTTCGTCATTAGACAAATAAAAGAATTCATCGTCATCATCACCGAAATATAGTTTTTCTTCAATTGCATCGCCGTAAATGATTCCAGTTTGGAATAAACTGAATAATCCAGATTCCGGTCTTAACCAGTTGCCAATAAGATATAAATTATCAAACATTTGTTGTTTTGATAAAGTTTCTATTGCGATCTGATCATCAATCGTCAATCCTTTTCTGACTTCAGGAAGCGAAAGCATAGATAAGTAAGGGCGTTGTTTCCCCAGTTTAATCACAGAAATAGATTTTGTTAGTTTCGGGAAAATTTCATCAAGTTTTTTGATAATTTCATCCGGATTAACCGTCAGCGAATTGTCATAGACTACTTCTAAAATTAATGCTCCGAGTTTATTTGAGCAACTATCAGGAATAAATTTTTTTTCATTGAATAATCGAACCAGTCGAATATCGTCATTATCCTGATAATCAAAAAAATAATTTAATTCTTCGATTCCAAGCAGTTCTGATTTTGTCGACAACCCTAAATAAATCGACTGAATTACTTTTTTGGATTCGATTAACGGATAATAATTCATGACATTTTCTCGTTCATCGATTAATTCTGGAAAGTAGGATTCATAAAAATGATTCGGTTTTCCAGACACTACATAATGCTTAGCAAAATACTCTTTGGAATCTTCATCCAGAACTTTCAGTATCGTTCCGTCCTGATCCTTCACGATTGATTTGATTTTTTTATTAAGAATGATATTCCGGTTAATGGCTGTCAGTTTCGTCATTAGCAATTTTTGAATATCGTTTTGGCTGTGCTTAAGATAAAATTCACCCGTATACAATAAAGTAAAATATTTAATGAAGAAATTATAACAGGATATTTCGTTATCATCCAATCCAATCACCGAAGAAGTCATGATAAATTCCTGAATTAACGATTCATCGCTAAAGTATTTATGGAGAAGAGTCTCAAGACTATAATCTCCCCATTCTATCATTAACGATGATATAGTATAACCACGGTTCAAAATCATATTATTCTGTTGTTCAATATAATTGTCGTAGTGTCTTCTTGCATCGTGAAAGAAGCGATGAATCCGATCGCGTTGTTTTGGATAATAACGGACGAAATATATAATAAGGTCATCAACGTTATTGGGTCTTGTGACAATTGTCCCATCTCTTCTAATAACTATATCGTGAGCCAATTGCTCATATTGAATGTCCTTTTCAATCCCACATAAACTTAAAAAACGATTCATTATCGACGGTTTCAATAAACTGGGAACGGAATCCATAAAATGATTTGAAAAAGAATATTTATTTCCTTGTGAATCCGAAAGAACATCAGTATCTTTGCCCGATAAAAACTGATTATCTGAAAACAATATAACTTTTCGCATTTTTCTCGCTAAAAAAAGCGCAGTGACCAAAGCTCCAATGTCATTGCCAATAATAAGAACATCATATTGATCCATTAGGATTCACCTCGCTTTTTTTGATATATATACTAAAATTACAATTAAGAAAAAGTGCTTTTGCACTTTTATTTTAATTTGAGATACTTTTCAAAATATAAATTTAATGTTTCTTTGCTGACATTGTAATCAATTTGCCGATTAATTGTTACACTGACATATCCTGTTTCTTCAGACACAACTATCGTCAGGGCATCGGTTTGTTCGCTTATACCGATTGCTGCACGATGTCTTGTTCCAAAATGTAAAGGTAAATCAGGTCTTTCAGTCGAGGGATAGTAAGCTTTAGCACAAACAATTGTATTATCCCGAATAATGACCGCTCCATCATGAAGTGGTGTAGTTGGAATAAATATGGAAGCTAATAGTTCACTTGAGACAGGTGCATTAATTAACATTGCTTTATTAATATATCCAGATAATTTTATCTCTCTTTCAATAGAAATAAGGGCCCCTATTTTACGGTTTGATAGAAACTCTATGGTCGATAATAATTTACTTGCTAATTCGTTATTTGTTTTTTTGCCTTTGATTTTTTTCTTGCCAGCCAGACCAATTTTTTTAAACAGCGAAGTAATTTCGTTAATAAAAATCATGACAAATACATAGCCTAAAGGAATAATAAGCGAAAGTTTTGTAACAAGAGGCAAATCTGTTCCGCCACTGCTAAACATAAAGTAAACTGACAATCCAAACAAGATAATCAAGAAGATTTTGAAGACGCGGATTGCCTTATGGCTTACTTTTGTTCTTAATGTCAAAAGAAATATGGCATACAGATAACTTGTCAAAACTAAAATATCAAAACTTTTCATATTTACCCCTTCTTCCAATTAATAATATCTAAGCATAGGAAATGTCTAATTTTAGCGGTTAATCATTATAAAATCTCATTACTTTATAATGAAAAATTTATTCTGTTTATTACTTCTATTTTACGCTATTTTTATTGTTTTGAAAAGACAAATATCGATATTAGTCTACTTGTTTTTGCGTATCGGTTGCTTTAAAAACATATTCAAGAGCAAAATAAGCAATCGGAATTAATAATGCAGATGCAAAGAATGGAGCTATAATTGTCGTCCAGTTATGTACTTCATAATCGATTCCGATCCAATTTTGAATTACATAGTCAAATCCGGTCGTTAATAATCCACTAATAAGTAATCGAATGAGAAATACTGCCATGACGGCCGTAAACTGCATTGATGTTTTATTCTTTGGCTTAAATGTAAATATTGCATTGGCAAAATATGAGAATACAGAAGCGGTAATAAATGCGATTGTATTCGAAAAGAAAGGGCCGAACTTAAGCAGATTAAACGCTATCCAGTACACTCCCATATGTATGCCGGTGTTAATAACCCCAATTATGCCGAAAATTAAAAATTTCTTTGTCAAAAACTTGGTCTTTATTAAAAGGAATACTTTATTAATCATTATAATCTTTTGAGTCCTCATCTATTAAATAAATTGGTCGGTTTAATATCTGACGTCTTAATCCATACGTTAAATAGAATAACCCATAAAATAAAAACGAAACCATTATCCAAAGCAAATTAATCGATAGAACGATTAAAAACTCTGAAAGTACGAAAATATTAGTTATAAGTAATACGATATTTGCTGCTAAAAGAATCAATCCTAAAAACAAAGATATAACCGGTAGAATCATCATTACGTTAGAAAACTGATTCATTCCATTGAACCCGTATTTGAATAATGATTTAAAACTCCAAGTACTTTTTCCGTACTTTCTGGGGATGAAATCATATTCCAGACATTTACGTTTATACCCTACCCATGAAAAAATGCCTTTCATGAATCGGTAATTATCTTTGATGCTTAAATAAGCTTCAACCACCTGTTTATCCAACAATTGAAAGTCTTTAGCACCGTTGTCCAAAGGCTGTTCGGTATAAGAATTATAAAATTTATAATATAAATTAGCAAAAAAAGTTCTTAATTTGGGTTCTCCTTTTCTGCTTCTTCCTTTTGTATAAACTATTTTGTATCCTTCTTCATAGGATTTAATCATTTCCGGAATCAGAAACGGGGGTTGTTGTAAATCACAATCGATAAAGATAACTGCATCACTATCTTTTGAATGTTCTAATCCGGCATGCATCGCAGATTCTTTTCCGAAATTACGTGATAAACTAATAAAAGAAACCCGTTTATCAAGTTCTTTTAGTTTTTTTATTTCCTGTATTGTCTGGTCTTTCGAACCATCATTGACATAGAGAATCTCATAATCATAATTCGGATTATCAAGATACTTTATCGTTTCAGTATAAAATGGCTGAACGTTTTTTTCTTCATTATAAGCCGGTACGATGATTGTCAGTTTCTTCATGGTCAAAGACCTCCGTTTCATTTCTCTTCTTAAATATTCTTTGTTTTAAATTATCTAGAAAAACAGGGACAAAAATTACAAGATAAATTCCTAACCCTGCTATGCTTGCTTTTAATCCGTCGGATAATCCGTTTGGTACAAACTTCATGGTTATTTCTATATCCGTTATTTCTTTGGGAATGATAATTCCTAAAAATCCACCTGAGACAGAGAGAGTCTCGTAGGGAATGTCTGAAATAATTTTCCACTCCTCTGAGTAAGCTACCGGAATCATAACAAGTTGATCATTTTCAGAAACGCTTGTTCTTTTATATGACAATTTGATTTCCCCATCGCTGATTTCTAAATGATGGTCAGATGAAATTGTCGACTGCACGTTATTCTGGTAAACATTCAAATCATCGAATAAATAACTGAAATCTAATCCAAATAAGTTATTCGAATTATACATATCTCCGGTTTTATAGACATAAATTCTTACAGGTTTTGAATCAACAAAGCACAAACGATTAAAACATTCCGTTTCCTGATTATTACTATCTACAATAAAACTACGTTCGATTTGCATTGATCCTATTTTAAAAGCCATCATACCCGAATCGGGCATATAATTAAAGTCATAAACAAGATACGCAGCTTGATTGATTGCTCGTTCCAAGCGAACATCGGTTTTTCCTACAAATCCGAAGTTATCTGTTTTTTCAAAGTAAAATGCCGTAGGTTTAAGTCCGAATTCACATTTAACGCGATGAGTTAGACTGGTGTCAGTTACAATTTCGCATGATTCACTAGCGCCGTTTTCTAAAGTCATGTAAACTTCACCAAAATCAGCAGCACCTAAAGTCATAGTTCCATATGTAGTCCGAATATAAGCTGCGCCGCTATTAAAATCGACTTTGAACTGATCGGCAGTAAATTTGAAAAATTCTCGTGATTCAGTGTTATTAATACCCGATGCCATTACAAGCGTTCCTGATGAATTATTGACGGTACTAAAAGCTTTGACAGGAGAATAGTAACTAGAAGATATCGTTTCCTGTTCCGCTAAATTAAATTCATTTATTGGATATCTTGAAGAATCAATAATCGCCGTCATCAATAAAAGCTTTTGTCGGGAATATTCGCTTGCAGTTTTAAAACGATCATAAGTCATGTACTTTTCATAAACCTGAAATGAATTTGAAGAAACTATTTCATATAACCTGAATTTTCCGCTTTCTTTGTAAAGCGTAAAATATTCTTCAGGTAAAACAACATTCTTTTCTGCATTCACTAAAACATATTTATATCCTAAAAACTGATTTAAGTACAATGATAATACATCGAGTTTATCTTTACTTTGATACTCATAACTTCCAAATAAAAGCATGCTGAGATCATTTGTTTCTTTATCAGTCCAGGAATGAAATATTTCAGTGTTGGTCGGGAACAGAGTCATCCGGTTGAAATTGATATCTTCAACGTCGAAATGATCAAACTCTACATAAACTCTAAAAAATTCATCTCTCGATAATGATTCATTTAAAAAGTCACTAATCTCATTCATTTCAGAAAATGTATCAATCTTATTTCTAATTGAAAATGGACCAGAATAAATATAGACAATCGCAATGATAAATTCAAGCCAGAAAATCGTTTTAATCCATTGGTGTTTCTTTAACCATCCAAAAACAATAATCAAAATTAGAAATACTGCTCCAACTCCCATTAAAATCGTATCGGCAGTCATAACATCACGGGAAACGTAATGAGTTTCAGTCAAAAGTTGCTTAATGTAATAATACATCGTGTATGAAAGCGTCCCAAGCAAAATTACGCTTGGAATCGTTAACCACTTCATTTTTACTTCCTCAAATCCGTACTTGTCGAAAACATGGGCTAAAATCATGATTTCTACCAGTGGAAGCATATTAATCCATCGAGTATACGGTGCATCGGTTGTACCAGAAAAAACATAACTGAAAATAGGGAAAATCATCATGATGATGCCAACGAAAATAACGGCTTTATAGATCCATGCAATCTTATCCTTCATGAAGAAGATGTAATTCATGTAAACAAAGCCAACAATTGATATAAATAACGAGAAATGCTCTAACCCATAATGATTTTCGAAACCATAAAATCCAATAGGTTTCTGCTCAACAAACATTTTTGCAAATAACCTAATATAGATAGTTGGCTGGAATAATTTGATTTCTTCTCCGGCAACCGTAACTACCCAGGCATTAAATGTACCTACAGGACGATATGTTTGTTCTAAAATATAAGTAATAGACGGATATAAAATTACCGCAGACATTAATACTCCAAGCAGGATTAACCCTAAAAACTGCATTCCATCGAAAAGAAACTTAAAGAATTTAAATCCTGGTCGTTTGATTGCTTCAATGATATACAGGATTGAAACAAAAGCCAGCGCAGTATAACCAAGATAAAAATCATAGAAAATTAATGCCAAAACATAAAGAGGCACAATCCATTTTTTTCCTTTGAAAAACCACTGTATAACAACCAAACCCAAAGGAAGATAAAACGCTAAAGATAAAAAAGCAGGAAACGCCATGAAACTAACTGAACCACCACTAATAAAGTAAATCACCGACATCCAGAAAATCGTTCTGGGTTTCATTTTATTCATGTGTAAATAATAAGCGAATATCATCACGCCTGCCCAAATTTTAACCAGTTCGGTGACAGAATAAGCTAATTCTGTTGGCATAATGTAGCTAAATATAAAAGTAATCGCCGTGAAAATATCTAAAGGAATGTAATAGACATCAGAAAAATATGAAGCCCCTAAATAATTGTTTAAATTAAATGAGGACAGAGTTCCCGCTTTAATCTGAGCGACGAAATCAACCATAATGGTGTAATACTGTAATATGTCGTCAGAAAAATTATTATAAAAACTATTGTTAATGAGAATAATTCCAATCTCGATAAAAAACAAAATAGAAAAGATAAAAACCGCCAAAAATGTGAATGTTTTTTTCGGAGATTCTAAAGTATTCGACATCAATTGTTTGAATCTTTCGGAATATGTTTGAAACCATTCCTTAAACCGTCTCTTTTTTGTTGTCATGTATTAACCTCATTTTTAGTAAAAATGGCACTTGTTATTATACCATAATAAAGGGCGCTATTTCTACATTATTTAAATTTTGAAAAGAATCACGGTTATTGAAATTGTGTTATATAATAGTAATGGGTGAGATAATGGAAAAAGCAATCTTAGTGGGACTTGAAACCCCGGAATCAAATAATTTCAAGGAAGCGATGGAAGAACTCAAGAATCTTGCATTAGCTTGTAACATCGAGGTTCTTGAGACAATGACACAAAAACTTAACAGTCCAACGTCGAATTTTTATGTAGGATCTGGCAAAGTTGAGGAAATAAAACAGGCAGTGACAACGTTAGAAGCTAATGTTGTTGTTTTTGATGATGAATTATCACCCTCTCATATCCGTAATTTAGAAAAAGCATTAGATGTAAAAGTAATCGATCGCACTATTCTGATCTTAGATATTTTCGCTAGAAGAGCAAAAACAAAAGAGGCGATGCTTCAAGTAGAATTAGCTCAATGTGAATACATGCTTCCAAGAGTTGTGGGTTTATATTCATCGCTATCAAGACAAAAAAGCGGAACTGGATCAAAAGGTCCCGGTGAAACAAAACTCGAGTTAGACCGCCGAGTTTTAAGAGACCGCGTTCACCATTTAAAAGAAGAGTTAAAAGAATTGGTGACTATCCGTCGTGTGCAGCGCGAAAAAAGAAAAAAAGATGATTTGTTTACAGTTGCATTAGCAGGATATACCAATGCCGGCAAATCAACCATGTTAAATAAACTACTTGAATATTCAATACAAAATACTGAGAAATATGTATTTGAAAAAGATATGCTGTTCGCAACGTTAGAAACATCAACGCGTAATATTGTTTTAGCAAACAAACATCAGTTTTTAGTAACTGATACGGTTGGATTTATATCTAAACTACCACATCATCTGATTGAAGCATTTAAGTCAACGTTAGAAGAAATAACTGAAGCTTCATTAATTCTCCATATCGTTGACTCCGCAAATACAGAATGTCTACAGCAAATGAAAGTTGTTGAAGAAGTCTTATCAAAATTAGGAGCAAGCGATATTCCAACAATTTATGTATTTAATAAAAACGATTTAGTTAAAGAAAAATATATATTTGATAAACAGCCTCAGGTAACTGTCTCTGCAGTTACAGGAGAAGGAATTCAAGAATTAGTTAAATTAATTGACGAGACCCTATATAATCAGATGCATCATGTGAAAATGGTTATTCCTTTTGATAAAGGAAATATCTATGGTTATTTACGTGAAAATGCTCATATTAAATCTACCGATTATCAAACTGATGGAATTCATATAGATATTGAACTGACAGATTATCTATTAAAGCTTTATCACGATTACATTATTGAAAACGGGAAGACAGAATAAATAAAAAAATGTTAGTCACTTTCAAATCTGGTGAACTAACATTTTTTATTAGAGATATTTTCTTATTGCTTCAGCGGCAAGTCTCGCACATTCTTTATATCCAGTATCAGTTAAGTGTAACATATCAGGACATTTATAATATTTGGGTCCAGTTAACATTTTTGAATACATATCGTTGATAAAAACATTTTCTTTTTTCATTAAGTTTTCAGCAGCTTGATTATAATATATAACCCAGTCATTCTTATATGTAATTGAAGCTTTTGTTCCGGTATTATCTTCACTTGATCCGTCAAAATATATCGGAACAGTATTGGCAAAAATCGGAATGGCGTTTTGTCCCGACTTTTGCATCGACCCAAACCAATATAGTGGATCGTATGAACAGTTTACA